>JAYVXZ010000133.1:0-9564 GCA_043784715.1 Candidatus Adlerbacteria bacterium | reverse complement strand
TACAGAAAAAGAAGAAACGCGTTTAAGTGGTAGGTGTTTTCGAATTCACCCGGGTAGCGTAGAGTATAGGTATGGGAATGAAATCTCTTGTGTCTACGCTAGTCTCAGCAACGCTACTGCTTATTTTAGGAGGAGTTGTCTGGGCGTATACCGAGGGGAAGCATACACAAATTCCGGCTCCGGCTCCTGATATTTCGGCTACCAGTACCACTTCGATGAACCCGACATCGTTGATACCTTCTGTTATATCAAATTCTTACCCGACCTTGAAATCACATAAGTTCGCAGCGACTGTGTTGTATAAAAGTAGCGGATTCATTCCGGCGCAAGTGCACATTAAAGCAGGGCAGGTGGTGCATTTTATAAATGCCTCAAGTGCAGGTATGCGCGTCTATTACACAGGACAAGGATCAGCGGCATATATCGAACTCGACGAACAAAAAGTGGTGGGCCGAGGCGGCACGTTTGACTTCCTTTTTAATCGCCCGGGTACATGGGGCTATTACAATTTAGTTGGCGACAAAGCACATACCGGAATAGTGGTGGTTGATCATCAATAAAAAAAGACCACACCTTTTGGAGTTTGGGTGTGGCTTTTGTCTTGACATGTGCGACGGTTTAGATTTGTTCGAGCAGATCGCCAACCGTCATATTACGGCAGCCCATAATAGGTTTTTTGGCAAAGCCCAGTGCACCTATGGTCATTGCGATATCGTCTGCCTTGTGTCCAAGCGTTAGGTTGAGGGTGACTGTATTCCTCGGAATCTCTTGCTTGTTGGCGATTAAGGTCAACACGGCCTCCCTAACAGATCTTTCACGGGCAAGCTTTTTTAATGACTTAGGCAATATCCTATCCTTTATTTTGTGAGCACCTAGTATACTACGTGGTGTAAGGCTTTTTTGGTGCATCGGGTGTTTTCCTGTTCTCTTCATGCAATATTTTGGTAAATAGTGCATTATAGGAGGGTATGAAAAATATGCGTGTAAAAGCATGGGTTCTATCTTTAGCAGTAGTGGGAGCAGGGCTTATTCCTTTTGCGTCACATGCTTGGAGCATGCGCCAGAATCAGGGCATGAACATGTATGGCGGCCAAAATAATTACGTAACCGCGCAATACTGGTGTGGTTCATATTACTCGTCGTATCCGTGCCAGCAGTATCAGCAACCGCAGCAGTATCAGCAATATCAACCGTATAACTATACGGCAACGAATTACACAGCGTACGATACGTACCAATATGCAAACTACAAGTACGTCCCGACTTCGTATGATTACTACCCAATGACATATGCATATCAGAACTTAACCGGCTCATATGGGTACAACGGTAACAACATGTATCCACCGGTGTATCCGAATTATGGATATAATGGATACAATATGAATATGGGCAATAACTATGGATACGACAATTACTACGGCAGTTACTAACTAACCTGCAGAAAATACGCGACTAAGCCTCGAGCGCTTCATGCGCCGGGGCTTTTTCGTTGGAGGTAGTTTCCACCAGGGGGCCAATAGGGCCACGGATAATTTTTGCGGTCTGATTAAAAATTGAGTTTGGATCCTTTGACTGCCTGTCAGCCTCGTCCCAGTCGAAGGCACCGCGGACGTACTTGCGGGTGTCGACGATACCTTCCTCAACGGGCAAGTTGCGCATGCCAATTTCGTCGCCGTAGTACATAATAGTCGCGCCCGGTGCGGAGTATAATGTGGTGAGCGCGGTTAGAATTTTTTGTTCATCACCGCGAAAGATTTCGGCTACGCGCATTGATGTTGTTTTAAGTTTTTCAAATGCGTACAGATGCTGTGGGTCCATTGCTTCGAATAGCTCTTCATGTTCCTTGGGTGGCAGCGTCGCAAGCGAAATTTCGTCATGATTGCGCAAGAAGGTTGCCCACTGGCAGTTATCTGGGATATCAAACGATTGCTCAGTCATATAGGTAACGCGCTCTGGTTCGTCAAAGACGAGTGCCATAAGCATTTGCTCCATGAGCGGGAAGTGGTAGGCCATGTGGCACTCGTTCCCGTCGCCAAAGTATGTTTTGGTTAATGCGACACTTTGAGCGGCTTCTGCTAGGAGAATAACGTCGGGGTAGTTTTTTTCTAAGCGCGCGCGGATGTTTTTAATAACCTGGTGTGTTTCAGTAAGTCCTTTACTTGTGGTGTTCTCGCGCTTCACTAAAAATGGCGCAGCGTCCAAACGGAAGCCGTCTACGCCCATTTTTGCCCAGTACTCCATCGTAGACACCATCGCGTCAAACACCTCTTCGTTGTCCCAGTTGAGGTCGGGCTGCTGCGGGTAGAAGGTTGCAAAATAGTAGTCTTCCGTCGCGAGGTTGTGTATCCAGTTGGAGGGCTTGATGTCAGGGAACATGTTTGAAGCGCCTTCAAAACCGTAGTCAATTTCACGCCAAAGGTAGAAGTCGCGCTTCGGATTCTTTTTTGATGCACTTGCTTCAATAAACCACGGGTGTTGGTTGGAGGTGTGGTTGAGAACAAAATCGGTAATGACGCGAAGTCCTCGTTTGTGTGCTTCGTTTATGAGTCTTTGAAAGTCTTCGATGCTGCCCAACTCGTCACGTACACTCTGATAGTCGGTGATGTCATATCCGTCGTCTACCATTGGCGACGGATAGTGGGGAAGCAAGTGAAGCGTGTTTACGCCAAGCGTATTGAAATAATCGAGATGCGAAATGAGACCATCGATGTTGCCAGCGAATTTGTCTATGTAGAGTTCGTATATTTTTGCTGTTTTCCACCAGTAGGTTCTCGTATCCATATTTCTAAAGAGGTTAGACTAATGATTTTAGTATAAAGTCTGTGTGAAGATTTGACGACTGTGTTGCCTTCATACTTTTAACAGGTTATTGCTGTCAGAATACTTTGTGCGCGACTAATCTCTCATGCAGAAACAAACACACACAAACTCCCACAAATGGGGAGCGCCGTTTTTATTCGGAGTCTTACTCCTTGCGGCTTCCTCATTCGTGCGGCTCATATCTTATCCGACGATCACCTCGGACTATACTTACTTCACGGCAAAGTGGTTTGACGCGCTTCAGTCGCATGCGGGGCTCACCGCCTTCCTGTATCCCTTTTCAGATTATGCACCGATGTACCTATATCTGTTGAAAATACTCACTTTTTTCCCGGTGTATAGCTTGTGGAGTGTTAAAACATTGTCGATTATTTTTGATGTGGGAGTAGCATATTTGGTCTATCGGTTACTGAAGGATACGACAAATTATTCGCGCGAAAGATTATTTTTAGCGTTTGCGATTATCATGTCGCTACCGACCGTGGTCTTAAATAGTTCACTGTGGGGACAGTCCGACGCAGTATATACAATGGGTATCGTAGCGTCGTTGTACTTCATTATTCGCGACAATCCACGGTGGGCGGCGATAGCTTTTGGGCTGGGGATAAGTTTTAAATTGCAGGCGATTTTCTTCCTGCCTATCCTCCTTGGGTACTTTTGGCGTAATCGAGCACAGTGGAAGGAATTGGTTTGGATTCCTCTTGTATATTTCGTATCTGCAATTCCTGCGTGGATAGGAGGTGCGTCAGTACATAAGACACTACTTATATATGCGAATCAGTCGAGTGAATATACGTCTTTGAACGTGTCTTCGCCGTCGTTGTTTGCTTTTATTGAAAAGCTTTCTTTATCCGCACAAGCACAGGGAATAGCATTTTGGATTGGGTTATTACTTGCGTCGCTTTTTGCATTGGTGAGTATGTATAGCGTGTGGCGGGCACCGCACCGAGCGGATATTCTCGTCTTTTTGAGTGTGTGGTGCGTTCTGCTTATACCGCTTTTCCTGCCTCGCATGCATGAGCGTTACTTTTATTTAGCGGATATACTTTCCGTTGTGTATGCGCTCTATGTTCCTAAACGCGCACTGGTAGCGGTGTTAGTGGTGGGAGCGTCTTTCTTGGCGTACATGCCTTTTCTATCGGGACAAGTTGCCTTTTTTGCGCCTGTGCACGTGGACTTACGCATCCCGAGTGCTATGCTTGTGCTCGCAGTCCTGTTGCTTGGTGGAACGCTCCTTTCGTTCATGCGCAAATCAATACGCCACGCTAAACCACGGTCTAAACTAGCTTAACCTTTTGTTCATCCGATTTCTGTACTGTTGAGTATTCGCCCCGTCTATTTTGTCGGATTATGGCTAAAACTTACTAACTAGTTTATATTCATCTGCATGATATATCGATACGTGTCTGGTGCAATTTTTGGTTTTCTCTCTTTACTAGTACTTGTACTGGGGCCTTTTCGCGCTTTGGCGGTTACCTCCCCGGCCGGATTCCAAGTGACTACCGTGTCAGGCGGCCTTGCAGCGCCTACCTCATTTGCCTTTGCACCTGATGGCCGAATTTTTGTTGCGCAAAAATCAGGAGCGGTGCGGTTGATTAAAAATGGCGTACTGCAAAGCCAACCCGTTCTTCAACTGACTGACTTAAACGACTTCGCTGATCGAGGGCTCGAAGGTATCGCGCTTGACCCGAACTTTGCGCAAAACGGCTATATGTACCTGTCCTATACTTTTGAAAATACGCCAGGGCAAAATTACACCGGCATGAAGACAGGGCGCATTGTGCGCCTCACTGTCTCGGGCGATACTGCAGATTTGGCTACAAAAGTAGTGCTTGTCGGAGTAGTGGGCGGGGACGCTGCGCATCCGTCGTGTCGTAACTTTGCGACCACTTCTGACTGCGTTATTTCAGACTCAGGTGCGCACAGTATGGGCGCGCTTCACTTCGGCCCCGACGGCAAATTGTACGCTACACTCGGGGATGGTTCGGGGTATCAGACTGCGGACCCATGGGCACAGCGCTCGCAAGACATCCATGCGCTTGCCGGAAAGATGCTGCGCATAAACGCCGACGGCACTGCCCCGGCTGACAATCCGTTTTACAATGGTAACTCGCACGACAATCAATCGAAGGTCTACTCCTACGGCCACCGCAACGCCTACCGCTTTACCTTCCGTCCAACGGACGGAGTGCTCTTTATCGCCGACGTCGGCTGGACTGCGTGGGAAGAGTTAGATATTGGTGTCGCGGGCTCAAACTATGGCTGGCCGTGCCGCGAAGGATACAGCTCGACCGGCTACAACTGCACCGCGGCAACTGCGACAAAAGACCCAATATATGTGTATGATCACTCCTCTGGCTCTGCATCTATCATTGGCGGCGTATTCATGGGGAGTGCGTACCCGGCTCAATTCCAGGGCAACTACGTCTTTGGCGACTACAGCAATAATTACCTCAAGCGTTTGGTGCTGAACTCCGACAACTCGGTTGCGTCGGTACAAGACTTCATAACGGGCGCTGACGGTCCGGTTGATATTGAGCAAGGGCTCGATGGCACTATCTACTACTTGGCAATTAATAAAGGAGAGCTCCGAAAAATTTCCTATTCAGCGGCAAATCGCCCGCCGGTTGCAAACATAAGTGCCAACCCGACGCTTGGCGCGGCACCTCTGCTGGTGCATTTCTCGAGTGCAAATTCTACCGACCCGGACAATGACCCCTTAACGTATCTATGGGACTTTGGCGATGGTCAATTTACAACCAATACTAATCCGGACCATACCTACACTTCTAACGGCTCTTACACAGTTACGCTTACTGTAACCGACTCGCATAACGCTTCCGCAAACACGCACATAACAATAGCTGTTGGTGACACCGCGCCAACGAATGCGAATCCGCATCATGTCTCAACTTCGATTACTCCATCGCCGACGCACATTGGCGACCAAACGACGATTACATCAAATGTGCGAAACGACGGTGCAGCTTCGCCGTTTATTGTCGACATGGAAGTTTATGACTCAACAAACACAAAGATCGCGCAAAAAGTTTTTGAAAATCAAACTATTCTGACAGGTGCAACTTCGCAATTTGCTTTTGACTGGCTACCGCCGGCGTTTGGCGACTATACCGTCAAACTAGGACTCTTTAAAAGCGGTTGGTCTGGGCTGTATGAGTGGAATGGCTCAACGCTTAGTGTGAGCGTACTTGCGCGTTCGCCTGCTCCAAGTCAGACCCCCGGCTTTAGCCAAACGACCACACTGGGCAGTGCGTCGCCAACAGTGGGCAGCACCCAAACAATTTCTTCGAACGTACAAAACACCGGAGGCGCAATAGACGTGCTCTTCGACATGGAGGTCTACAAAGATGGAGCTAAGGTCGGTCAAAAGTATTTTGACAATCAACACTTTGATGCTAACCAGTCGCGTGTGTTTAGTTTTGATATGCCCGTGCAAACTGCAGGCGACTACCACGTGTCAGTTGGGATATTTAAACCGGGGTGGAGCGGTCTGTATAATTGGTATACCGACACCACGCTCTTTACTGCAACAGCTGCAACACTTCCGCCCCCAACGCCGACACCCGGAGTAGCTATGTACCAAGACGCGCTTGCTCAAGGATGGGAAAATTGGTCATGGGGCAGCACCGTCAACTTCTCTGACACAAGCCAGGTGAGTGAGGGTTCAAATTCAATTAAAATTTCCTACAACAGCGGCTGGGCAGGACTCTTCCTTCACAATGGAGCCGGGTTACATACTGCGAGCAAGACTGCGCTCCAATTCGCAATTGCAGGGAGCGGCAATTCAGGCCAGCAAGTACAGGTGTATCTGATTGATTCAAATGGTACGCAGCTTGCGACAAAGAATGTGTCTCAATATATCTCCGGAGGAATTACCGCAGGGACCTTTAAGACAGTGAGTATCCCGCTGAGCGACCTCAACGCATCAAACAAAACAATAGGAGGGATTGTCTTCCAAGATGCCAGCGGCTCCGGCGGCGCCTCGATTAGTCTCGACAATATAAAAGTGCAGTAATTACTTGTTGCGGGTTTTGAGCCACTGAAACGCTACTGGCAGTGCTGAGACGACGATGATGAGCGTAATGATGGGGTAGAGGTATTTGTCGATGCCGGGGATTGTCGAGCCGAGGAAGTAGCCGAGCAGTGTGACGCCGGCGCCCCAAAGGATTCCGCCTACGATGTTGTAGCGAAGGAACATAGAGTATTTCATTTTGCCGACGCCGGCTAGAATTGGCGCGAAGGTGCGCACTGCCGGGATAAAGCGCGCGAGGATTATCGTCATCGGACCGTACTTGTCGAAGTAGCTTTTTGTTTCTTCGAGGTACTTCTTTTTAAAAATTCGTGAGTCTTCTTTTTCGAAGAGTTTTGGGCCAACCTTGGCGCCAAACCAATAACCCACAGAGTCGCCCAAAATTGCGGCGACGACAACGAGTGGGACCAAAATCTTTATATCAAACGAGCCTTGCGAGGCTAAAAGCCCGACACTAAAAAGCACGCTGTCTCCCGGTAGGAAGAAGCCAAACAAAAGGCCCGACTCGGCGAACACAAGCGCAAAAAGGCCGATATAGCCGAATGAAAGCACTAATGGGAGTAGGTTGAAATGCATATAGTTAGCCAATAGATTCGAGATTAACGCAAAAATACAAAATAGACAACTACTGCTATAAAGAGCCCTGCCATTACTAAAGTAATTTTTGCGCCTTGCCTTGAAGAGGCCATATTGGTTCGGATGAGTAACCCTACGAGTCCGGTCTCGGTGGTGACGCCATGTGTGGGTTTGTTTCCACTTGATTTTCGAAGTTCTTCTTGAATACGAGCTATCTCCGCATTGGTCGAAATCTGGGCCGAAGAGACCTGGGACGTCGCAATGGAAGGAGCGCTTTGCATATGCGGGATTTGAGTGATTGTCCCGAAGGCAGTCAAAATGTCCGCATCTGACCAGCCGGAATTTCTGAGCGCAAGTTCAATTTCAGCGCGAGTGAATCCCGCTTGCGTATTTTGGCGTATATAGGAGAGTAATTCTTCGCTTAACATACTATTGAGTATCGGCTAAATCGTGGGAAAGGGCAACCATCTTGGGCCCAGAAAACGAATATGAAAAACGCCCCAGATTAGGGTGGAGCGTTTTCATCTCTACTGTCTTGTAGATGCTACGGAGTAATGGTTAAAGTTGCGGCGGCTGTGATGCCACTCATCTGGCCTACAAATGTGTAGGTTGCAGTTGTATTTGGCATGTTTGGGACTGACATCGAACCGGAGGAGAAGCTGCCTGAGCTATTGGTAAATCCTTCGCCGACCTTCGAGCCATTCAGCATAATGAACACGTGTTCTTCTTTGCCAAAGTTGTGTCCGCCAAAGTCTATGCCGCCGCCCGCTTTAACTGACTGACCGTTTTGATCTATCATTCCTACCCCATTAGTAATAGGAGGCGGGGGAGGAGGATTAACCGGAGGAGTCGAAGTGCCGCCGTTTCCGCTGCCACCTCCCTGATTGCCGCCATTATTTGTGAGCAATCCTGCAATCTGATTTTCGAGTGTCTGCACGCGGAGTTTAAGCGCGTTTATTTGGTCTTGGAGTGACTGTGTGTCAGGGGGAGTAGTTGTACCGGTAGTGGTTGAACCCATTCCGGAGCCGGTTGTAGTGCCGGTACCACCACCCGCGCCCGTGGACGTAGAAGTGGTTGCGTTCGGGAAGTTATAGACATGGAGCATAACCATATTATCCGTGTCGTCTTTCATGTCGAGCGATATGACACCGGTCGTTGCGTTCGTTGAAACAAGTGCAGCTTGGTCGTTATTTGCAGAGAGCGCGTTGGGCGTAAAGCGAACGGTACCGAAGTGGAAGCCCGTTGGCTGCATGTTTTCAGTGACCGTAATCATACTGCTGCTCGCCATCGCGGTGATAGGGATATTGTAGTGCGAAATGTCTAAGCAGGTCGTCGAGGAGATAGCGCCGTCGTTATTTACGTCTAGGTTAATGTCAGACTCGCAAAGTTTTTTTGGCGTAAACGTTCCGTCTGCAAGGGTCTTCGTTGTGGTGCCGTTCATCACTTGGAAGCTATACATCATGCGCGGCGATGAGACGGTTCCGGCAACTGCGTCGTTACCGACAAGAGCCGTGGCAGGACAATTAAGCACTGTGTTTGCAAGAGCGGCTATAGACGCCTTGCCCGTCTCAAGGTTCGTAAAGTCCTGCAGGGTTTTAATATTTGCATTACACAAGTGCTTCATCACCATCACGTGATACACAGTGGACGATGCCATTGCGGTAGAAGTCGACATTGTTGATGTGCCCATGGTGCTGCTTGCCTGCATTGTCATGAAGGAATAGTCGATTGAGGTTGTTGCGGTGCTTGAGCCGTTCAGTGACATGACCTTGTAGTGGTACATCGTGTTGGGGGTGAGGCTCATGAGTGTAACGGAGTGGTGAGTCGAAAGCGTCGTTTCGAGCGAAGAGGTCGCGGTGTAATTTCCTTCGCTTGGGCCCCATATGACTTGCGACGTGGCAGGTATATTAGTCGTCCACATCACCATAGCGTCTGTTGCGGTAGTAGATGCCGATACACCTGAAATAACGGGAGTTGAAGATGCTACAAGCGCATCACTTGCTACGAGTGCTTGTGCAAACTTTTGTGTAGAAGCAAATATGAGTAGCACTGCCGCGCCTATGAGTGCTAGTAAGGCGAACATGCCCAGTCTTGTTCGTTGCTGTGTAATCATA
>JAYVXZ010000132.1:0-9589 GCA_043784715.1 Candidatus Adlerbacteria bacterium | reverse complement strand
TATCCACGCCGCCAGCATTCATCCTGAGCTAGGATCAAACTCTGATTAAAGACCTGTTACCAGGTCCAATAGATGAACGGAACAAGAGAAAACTAATTTCTCTCTTGTCCTATTACTGTGTCCTTCAACACCCTTCGTGGAGTGTTGAAGCGCCTTCCGGTGGAAAATCGGTAAGGACTTTTTTGGTTACTTGTTTCACCGCGCCATAGTTCCTCCTAGGAACGACGGCGGGCTAAGGACCTCGAACTACAATGATTCGAGATCCGCGATGTGATCTTGTTACACCCGCCGAGGATCGATGAGAACCTCGGCGGGGTTTTATTCAGTTTTCAAAAAACAAGCTCTTGGGGCTTTTATCCGCTTTCTTGCGAATAAAAAACCGCTCTCCTGAGCAGTACAAGCAGTATAGTCGGAATTAGAAGAGAGTCAAGCTTATCCCCAATACCGGACAATAGTCGAAATAAGGCTTTATAAAAGGGCTTTTTCAACTTGCAAAAAAAGCTCTTCCACAGTGCCGTTATTGAGGAAAATATGGTCGGCCACTTTCATGACTGCGAAGACGTTCATGTCATAAGGCTCGGTCGAGACCATTTCACGGTCTTCGTATATGCAAAACTGCTCGAAAGAAACTTGGTCGGTCTCAGACTGGCGCAATAGCACCCGCTCGTAGCGAGTCTTACGGTCAGCGTCGACCGCCCAGATCAAAGCGCCCTGCTTTTTTAAAAACTCTGCTTCACCAACAGCCCGGACAGATTCGATAACGGAGTTGCCCGAAGCTTTTGCCGCTTGCTCTAATAACCGTTCGACCACATACGAAGGTCCGTGTGCTTTACGCATTTCGTTGCCAACCTGGCGCATATGCGTTCGGTCCACTTCTAAACCCTGCCGCTTAATTTTTTCGATTAAAAAATTGCGAACTGAAAAATGATTGAACCCTTTTTGACCCACCAAAAAATCGACAACGGTACCCTTGCCTGCGCCGTTGGTGCCGGTAATGCCGATAATCATAGGCAATTATTTATTCTTGAGCTTTGCAGGTTGACGCTGCATCTTTTCCCACAAAACGAGAAGTGGTGCGGCGAGGAAAATTGAGGAGTAGGTTCCGGCTATCATACCAATGATGAGTGTCAGGGCGAAGTCGCGTGTCGCCACGGGCCCAACAAAGAAGAGTGCTAGGAGCATGATAACGACAGTGAGCGAGGTATTTATTGAACGGGCAAGGGTTTGCACAATGGAGCGCCCTACGACCGAGTCGAAGTCTTCGCGGCGATTGCGCGACTCGTTTAGACCCAAGTTTTCGCGAATTCGGTCGAAGACGACGATAGTGTCGTTGATTGAGATACCAAGAATGGTCAGGAGCGCCACTATAAAGAGTGTGTCGACTTCAGCACCGCGAACGTAGCCTAAGAAGGCGAAGAGACCGGTCGGGATAAGCACGTCGTGCACCAAGGTGACGATGGCTACGACACCATACTTCCACGAGGCAACGGGTTTGGAGACATGGCGAAACGCAAAGGCAATAAAGAGGATGATGCACAGTGTCACAAGCGTGAGCGCAATCCATGCCTTTTGCAGTAATTCTTTACCAAGTATCGGACCCACGGTGGTGAACTGGTCTTCGTGTAGGGGGCCGAGGCCGCCAAGGACTGCTTTGAGTTGGTCCTTCTCTTGGGGGGTCAGGTCGCGCTGGCGCAAAATGTAGCCGTTGCTGCCTGTTGGCTGGATGCGCACTTCGCCAAAGTTAAGCTTCGTGGTTAAAGCATGTACCTCGCTGACCGGCGGTCGAGCGCTCGTGTAGGTCACCTGGAGGAAGGAGCCGCCCGCGAGGTCAATGCCGGGTTTGAGACCCCAGAAGAGTATCGCCAAAAGAGCAAGCGCCGACAGGACGACAGGGAGAATGAAGAAGTACGGCAGTTTATTTTTTATCTGTAACATATTAGCGTTTTATACCTGAGCGCATTAAGAATCGGCCCACGGGCGACGAAGCGTTGACACCGAGTGCCAACAGGAACGTGCGCGAAATAGTAATGGCTGACAGAAGCGAAATGATGACACCGAGCCCGAAGACCAGCGCAAAGCCTTTGATGAGAGACGTACCGAACCAGAAGAGTATGACCGCCGCAATGATGTGCGCAATGTTGGAGTCGCGGATTGCGTTCCATGCACGTGCAAAACCGTCGCGAATGGCGATTTGTGTCCCCTTCCCCTCTGCGAGCTCTTCTTTCATGCGCTCTGCAATAAGAATGTTGGCGTCCACAGCAAGACCAACGGAGAGTATGAATCCTGCAAGGCCAGCGGCCGTGAGTACCACCGGTAAGAGTTTGAAGATTGCTAACATAAGGACGCAGTAAATAAGGAGCGACACAACAGAGACAAACCCGGGCAAGCGGTACCAAAGAATCATAAATATTGAGAGTGCTAAGAAGCCAAGCAAACCGGCAACAATGCCTGCGTGCGTTGCTTCGCCGCCCAAGGTCGCGCCAATAGACTCGGTTGACGCGAGCGTAATAGGCACCGGCAAGGCACCAAGGTTGAGGTTAGTTGCTAAGTCTTTCGCTTGCTGCGCTTTGAAGTTGCCTGAAATGACCGCACTGCCGTTTTCGATATGGACCTGGATAACCGGCGCCGAAAGGAGTTTGCCGTCGAGGAATATACCGAGTTCGCGGCCAACGTTCTTGCCGGTGATGTCGGAGAAGAGTTTGGTGCCTTCGGCATTAAAATTAACGAGCACGGTTGGCGCAGCAGCCAACGCACCGGAGCCGTTGCTAAATTGCAACGCGGCGGAGGAGAGGTACTTGCCGGTGAGACCGGTGTCTTCGAATGCGGCCGGGTTGATAGAACCGTCAGGCTTGGTGAGCGCGCTTGAAGACGCCTCGAAGCCTTGCTTTACAAGTTTAAACTCAAGCGTGGGTGTCGAGCCTATCATAGCAATAGCCTGATTGACGTCGGTCACACCAGGCAGCTCGACGATGAGCCGATATTCGCCACCGCCGAGCGCCCCGCCCTGTTGTGTCTGGACGACCGGCTCGCCCACACCAAAGGCGTTCACACGGCGCTCTATCACCTGCTGGAGCGCACTCATTGCGTCCACCACCTGGTTGGCAGGCACTTTAGCCGTATCAGCGCGATACACAAGGTGAGTGCCACCCGAGAGGTCGAGCCCAAGCTTAAAAGCGAACCGCCCATGATTAGTAAAGTACACAAAAGTGCCCACTGCCATGGCAGTAATAAGTACCAAAACTGCGCTATATCGTAATGCAAACATTATTGGGGAGCTTACCAAGAAATGAGGAGAAAACAAAGAGGTTGACCACAGCGGGACTGTGTATTGTTATAGAACCCTACTGAAGTTTTGCCAGTGTCAAAAGATTTTTGAATATCATCGCGACGGCTATTGGGCCGACACCGCCAGGGACGGGGGTGAAAATTGAGGCGACTTCGGCGCACGATAGGTCGGCGTCGCCCATGACTCGCCCACCTTGTTCACTTGTCCCGGCATCAATGAGTACGACGCCAACTTTAAGCATGCTTGGGACTATCATCCCCGACTTCCCGGCGCCCAACACGACAATATCTGCATCTGTAAGTTCGTCCAGTGAGCCCCTCGACTCGGTTACTACAACAACTTGTGCTCCTAACGTTCGTAAAAGCGCGGCGGCCGGGGCACCCACCAAACGGCCGGCGCCAACAACCACGGCTTTTTTGTTTTTTGCGGTTACATTTACTCGGGAAAAAATTTCCGCTATGGCTTCGGCGACCGGCGCTTGGACTATTCTGTTCGTCAAGGTGGGGTTGATAGCATCCACGTCGTGGCTCGCGGGCACGGCACTCAAAATTGTTTCAGTATCAAATTGTGGCGGCAACGGGAGCTGCACTATGATGCCCGCTGTCGTTTCAACTAAGCGAGCGACCGCCTCGAGCGCATCTTGTGTCTGCATACCAGGCGTCAAAAATTCGCGCACTAGCACGACACCGAGATTTGCGGCTACTCGTTCTTTAATCCGCACAAATGAGGCGCTTGCCGCATCCCCCTGTGCCATGACCACCCCCAAAGAGACCGGTACGGTAAAATGTTCTCGTTCGTGCTTGAGTTCTTCTATCACTTCTGCTGCAATTTTTTTTCCGTCGATCAACATACTTTATACAAGTCCATGCAATTGCTTTAACTCCGCAATACCCTCTTCCAGAGTAATAGTCGGTTCCCAATTAAGTAACTTTTTAGCACGCGAAATATCTGCGAGAGAATGGCGCGACTCTATACGCGGTGCAATGTACACTTTCTCGCCTCCAATGATATCTGCTATTTTGTTCACCGTTACGTTGCGGCCCGAGCCAATATTTAGTACCTCACCGCGACCAACGCTGTCGCTAAGCATCGCAAGAATATTTGCGGACACCACGTCGCGCACATGCACACTGTCGCGCGTTTGCTCACCATCGCCAGTTATGGTCATGGCCCGGCCATTCGTGCGCTGGTCTATGAATTTAATGATAGCTTGCGCGTACGGACCGTTTGGGTCGGCGTTCGGGCCATAGAGGTTAAAGTACCTCAAACTCACGGTCGACAACCCATAGACCTCTGAAAAGATTCGACAATAATGCTCGCCTACATATTTTTGAAGCGCGTACGGACTTTTTGGCTGCGGGAGCATGTTTTCATGCAAAGGCATAGTCAATTGGTCGCCATACACCGAACTCGAGGCCGAGTATACCACTCGTGTTACTTTTGCATCCCGCGCCGCGAGTAGCATACTAAGCGTACCGTTGACGGTTGTATCATGCGCTTCTTCAGGACTGTCTATTGAAAATTGCACTCGGGGCAGTGCTGCAAGATGGAAGATGCAGTCGATGTGTCCAATAGAATTGAAAAGTTCGCACAGTTGGGTTTTGTTGCGGATATCTACTTCATGCAAGATCGCCCCACCCTTAACGTTCTCTTTTTTTCCTGCAACAAGCGTATCAACCACATGTACAACATACCCATGCGCAAGCAACGCGGGCGTTAGATGCGAACCTAAAAAGCCAGCACCGCCGGTTACTACCACCACTCCTTTTATTGGCAGTACCATATATTTTTATGCGTTCGTTCGCATGAGAATGCGGCGAATCGTTTTCACCGTAATAGAAAAGTCTAGTGTTAAGGAGCGATGCTTGAGGTAAAATAGGTCGTAGGATAGTTTCATTTTTGTTGCAGACACGTCGGCCGCATGGTGTGGGTCGGCGTGGTAATACAGCTGGGCCGAGCCGGAGAGTCCGGGTTTAATTAAATGACGCACGCCATAGTATGGTATCTCCTTTTCATACACCGAAACAAGTGCAGGGGTTTCGGGCCGAGGGCCAATGAACGACAATTCGCCGATGAACATATTCCAAAACTGCGGCAGCTCGTCGAGACGGGCGCGGCGAAGGAACTTCCCAACCTTAGTTACTGACAGTTTCGAAACACCACCCACGCCATAATTCCCCCCGTCATTGCCGGTCATGCTACGAAATTTTAAAATGCGGATCGTTTTGCCCGCCTGGCCGACACGGTCAAGTTTGATGAAAATTGGCCCGCCATCTTCGAGTTTAATTGCCAGCATGATAAAAGGATAAAACATGAGGGACACGGCACCTCCAAAAATAGCGATAAAAATATCAACAATTCTCTTAATAAGATCGTAGCCGGTATGTGCATATAGCGAGACGTTTCGCGCAAGCCACTCTTCATTGATTTGCTTTAGTGGGACGCGACCAAACACGTCTTCGTACAATGTTGCCGAATCTAGGAAACGAATCCCGCGTATCAGGTAGTTGAAGAGCTCAGGAAAGGAATGGGACACACGGGGGTTAGCAAAGTCCGCAATAATAAATTGTGGCCGCCATTGCCGGACTTCCCGCTCGATTGTTTTTGACAATTGCTCGGTGTTTGGGTCAATAATGCGCGCGATGCGAGCCGGTGCGAACTGCGCATGCATGAGCGCTTGCACTAACTCGTCTACCTCGGCCCCGTCGCCCACCACGAGCGCCGCGTCAGTTTTGTAAAGTCCGAACAGTGGGAAAAGGAATGCACGCCAAAATAAAACGAAGAGGAAGGAAACGAACAGATAAATAATAAGTACCGTTTTAGGGGCGATGTTATAGACCGGCACAAAAAAGAAAAAGAGCGCGGCAATCGAAAGGTTTACTGTTTGTGCAACAAGGAGCGTGTCAGAAATGGAGCGGCGTGCGAGAATTATCGTACGCCTTTCGTAGAGGCCGGCTATAAAGTAGACTGCCACCCAGACGATAAACAGCAGCGAAAAAGGCGCCAAGTGTGCAACAAAAAGCCCCCAAGCCGGCGGCTCAAAAGCACGAACAAAGAGCGTAAACCACAGCGCAAAGGTAAAAAAGCAGATATCCCCCAAAAAGAGGATTGTCGTCCGGGGGCGAAACATTGTCATATACTTGGTATACATAGTACAACTCCACAATGAAAAGAAAAGTTCTATTTGTCATTACAAAATCTAATTGGGGAGGAGCCCAAAGATATGTTTTTAACTTGGCGACCGCGCTACCCAAGGAGGATTTTGATGTGTCCGTTGCTTTGGGCGGCACGGGGGTAGCGAGAAGCAGTATAGGAGAGTTGGCGGACAAACTTACAACAGTCGGCATTCCGATACATTTTGTAAAATCTTTTGCCCGTGATGTTTCTATTTTTAGCGACATACGAGCATTCTTCGAGCTCGCGAAATTGTACCGTAAAGTAAAACCCGACGTTGTACACCTTAATTCATCCAAAGCAGGCGGCGTGGGCGCGCTTGCGGCCCGGTTCGCTGGTGTTGAAAAAATTATATTTACTTCACACGGTTTAGTGTGGGACGAGGACAGAAATGCTGTGGCAAAATCGCTCATATACCTTTTCTCTCGCGTAACTTTTGCGTTGTGTCACCAGGTTATTGTCATTTCCCATGATAATTTTAACCGGACACAAAAGTTTTTATCTAAAGAAAAATACATACTCATTCATAACGGCTTACCGCCTTTACCGTTTGAAACGCGCGAACGAGCACGTATGTCGCTTGCAGTCCGAATTGGCATCGCTGAAGATAGGAATGTTTTTTGGATAGGTACCGTGGCCGAACTCACGCGCAACAAAGGCCTTATCTACTTACTAGATGCCGCAAAAATACTTACACAGTCTGGGAAAAAGTTTCATCTTTTTATCATTGGCGGCGGCGAAGAAGAGCAAAATCTTAAACAAAAAATAGCACAAGAGGGCCTCGAGCACTGCGTCCACCTCGCGGGTTTTATATCCGATGCGTACCGCTACAACAAAGCCTTCGACCTCTTCACGCTCACCTCGGTCAAAGAGGGCTTGCCCACCGTGCTCCTTGAAGCCGGCCAAGCCGGAGTTGCAGTCGTTGCGAGCCAGATACCCGGCACACTCGACATTATTGAGGATGGCATTTCGGGCAAACTATTTACATCCAAAAATAGCACTGACCTAACCGAAAAGCTCGCTTCGCTTATGGACGACGCATCCCTACGCGCGCACTTGGCAGTAGTACTGCAGCAAAAAGTGATGAGCGAATTTTCTATACAGCAAATGGTTGAGAAAACACTTACTCTTTATCGGTCGTAGCCTCCGCTAAATTCCTTATCCATGGCGTCGCGGTGCGTCGCTCGCGAGTACGCGCGCATGCCGCAGACGATGCCCAGTGCTAAAAATTCGGCCAAAATGTGAGAGCCGCCGTAGCTCATAAACGGTATTGTCGTGCCGGTGACCGGAAGCACTCCCATGTTAATTCCTACGTGCAAAGCGAAGTGCGCGGCCAAGTAGCACAGTACGCCAATAGTAAACAACGTTTCAAAATTAGTTGCGCCCCGAGCAGCCGCGTTTAGGAGCCGCCAAAAAATAACTCCATAGAGTGCAAAGATGATACCGATGCCCACGAACCCCCACTCTTCAGCGAAGGCTGCAAAAATAAAGTCTGTCTGATACTCCGGCAAGAAGCGAAGCTTACTTTGCGTACCATACCCTATACCCTTGCCCCATAAGCCGCCCGAGCCCACCGCAATGGTCGACTGATAAACGTTATAACCCGTACCGTAGATGTCGTGTTTTGGATGCATGAAAGTCATAATTCGTTGTTTCTGATAGTCATGGAATCCGTACATCCACATGACCGAGAACCCCACCACCCCAAGCAAAACGACCAAGATAAGATGCTTCTGAGAAATGCCCGAAAAAAGCACCATCCCGAGCCAAATAAGCCCAACAATAATTGCTCCTCCAAGGTCGGGTTGTAGTGCTACTAGAACAAAAACGAGCCCTGCATAGGCGCTTGAGACTATAATATGGCGAAAGTTTTTTATCTCTATATGCCTGCGAGAGAAGTATTTTGCCAAAAGGATAATGAGCGCGAGTTTGGTAAATTCAATAGGTTCTATCCCTAGACCGCCAAAAGACAGCCAGCTTTTAGCTCCTTTAACTGCGGTACCGAGCACGAGCAAGAAGACAAGCGGCGCAGTGAATAAACCGAAAAAACCTGCCGCAACGCCGCTGTGTCGCAGGAAGCGCCAGTCTATCCGGCACGCGCCAAAAAAAACCAACGAACCTATTGCGAGCCACAGGAGTTGTCGCAGGAAGTGCGGGTCACGACCCGTAAAGGAGTCCATGGTGATTATCCCGAGCACCGTCAGACAAAAGGCCGGCACGTACATGAGCCAGTCTATGGAATTCTTTTTCTCAGTTAGTTTGTTTTGTGACATTTAGAACGACGGGAGTATCGATATCTCGGCGCGCTCTATACCCTGGACACTTTGTGGCCAGGTGAACACTACATTTGCCGTGGACTTCCGCTCCAGGAGCGGGATAGTGCTTTTGGTCGCGGCGCGCGCTATACCCTTCCCATCAAACAATACCGCAATGACGGTGATGCGCGAGACGTCATCGAGCAAGTCGTTTTGAAGCGTCGCACTAAGCCGCGTTGCGTCAGGGGTCAGCGTTTGGCTCACTATGCGGATGTTTGGCACACTACCGTGCACGGCACGCTGCCACACCGGCACGTCGGAGAAGGAAAAGAGCGCGCGTACGACTGTGCGGTTACCAACGTCGATATTGGACTCAATGATTGGGATAGTTTGTACAGGCGGTATGTCCGCCGTGCCGTCTTTCTCTATAACGAGCTTATTGTCGGCGTCGAACAGTTGGAAGGCATAGTGCACGCCGCGGGCACCTGTCTCGCCATTATTATTTTGCACATACGCCGCCGCAGTGTAGGAATTATTCCCATTCGGGAATACGCGCGCCCACTGTACCACCGGCGCGCGCGCCTCAAGAGAGCACACAAGCGAGCATGTGCCGCCGCAGTCGACGCCTGTCTCGGTACCGTTTTGCTTTTGGTCAAAGCAGGTTGGCGTTACGGAGAAAAACTTAAACCAAATAAAAGCAACGCAGGCTAGTGAGATAAGAAAAACCACGGTCGAATACACCAACTTACGCCGAAAGCTCCATGAAAGCGACATGTCTTAATTGTAACAGAAAACCCGCCAAATTTGGCAGTTATTTTATTTGCGTATTATATTTGTCTGAGCGAACTCAGACTTTTAGACCCTCTGTTCTGGC
>JAYVXZ010000131.1:0-2977 GCA_043784715.1 Candidatus Adlerbacteria bacterium | reverse complement strand
GCCAAATTGCTCAGACTCGACTCACTTTGAAGTCGTATGTATCGTACATCTTCCTGTTTGGAATTATCGCTCCTATTTGGCTACTGAGAGCGCTGTGGGGGGCTATTCGAGCCAAGGAAAGCGCGTGGCGTTAATTACAAAAATAATTTACTTACTATGAACTGGAGGAGATACTTTTTCGCATTTGTTATCACCGCAGCTATTTTTGCCACGGCCTTTTACGTTGCAGCACGGCTTGATGCCCAGCGTGTCGCGGACATTCGCACCGCGCAAGAAAGCGTCTCTATCGACATTCTTTCGTCGGAGACTCAGTACGAACTCTTGGGCAACCTCGACTGCAAGACTATTTCGCAAAACCCAGTGCTTTCAAGCGAACTTAACTCTTTGGCAAACCGCTTGTCCGTTGCCGAGAATAACCTTGGAACCAATAACTCCGAAGTAAAACAGCTTAAAAAGCAGTACTCACTTTTGCAAATTAAAGACTATCTGCTGATGGAGCGCGTGTCGCAGCGCTGCAATATCAAACCGGTCTTCGTCCTGTACTTTTACTCAAACGCAGGCGACTGCGAAGACTGCGCGCGCACCGGCGAGGTGCTCACCTACTTGCGCCAGCAATATCCGGGGCTGCGCGTATATGCCTTCGACTACAACCTCAACCTTTCGGCCCTTCGCACCCTTGTGTCGCTTCGCCACCTCACGGGCCAACTCCCCGCCTACATCATCAACGACCGCGACCCCGTCTACGGCTTTAAAACCCTCGACCAAATCCAAACCCTCATCCCCGAACTAAAAACCATGTCGACCACGACCTCGACAACAACTGCCGGATACTAAACTTTTACTTGGAGCCGCCTCCCAGGCTCGAACTGGGGACCTTCACTTTACAAAAGTGTTGCTCTACCAACTGAGCTAAGGCGGCACTACTTTTCAAACAAACGTCCTGCGGCGTTTGCACACTATACCCATCTTTAAGGATTTTCTCAAATCTACTCTTGGCGCCCCCGGGCTGGCGTACTGTCACCCTTAAGGAGTTTACGTTTGTGCTCGGATACTTCACGCAGGAAGGCGCTTGCCTCGCTACTCGTGTGTCGTACGTTCGTTGTGTGACGAAGCATGTGGAGCGTGCGCTCCAACGTTCCTTCGACCCGCACGACTACGAGTGCGGTAAGTCGGTGGATAGTACCGAGTGTCGAGTTCCATATTCTTTTGCTATACACTCGCACAAGCGTCGGAATGATTCGCTCTACCCATAACGACACAGCGTGGAAGAAGCGCCCGCTGTAAGGGCGCACAGAGGCGCCTACGACGCGGCCTGAGTTTAGCTCATAGCGTTTGACACTGAGGAGCAGCACAAGCGCCACAGCCGAGAAGATAAGCGTACTCGTGAAGAATAACACCATGAAGCTCATTGTAACGTATTAGGCAACCGTAAAGAAGCTCATCTGTGTGACCTCTATGCGCTCGCCGAACTTCTGCGTTGCACCGGACAGAAGCTCTGCAATTGTCTTGCTTGTATCTTTAATGAAAGGCTGCGTCATGAGCACCTCGATAGAGTCGGGGCGCATAGCAGCGATGTGCATAGCGATGTCGCGGCCAATCGCAATATACTCTTCGTTTTTAGAGACGAAGTCTGTTTCGCAAGAAAGTAAAATGAGCGACCCAACCTGGGAAGTATTGTGTACATACGCCATCACCGAACCAGCAGCAAGGTCGCGGTCTGACTTTTTAGCCACGATAGATAGCGAGCGTGCCTTGAGAATTGCAATCGCTTTATCCATGTCACCTTCGGCTTCGTCGAGCGCTTTTTTGCACTCCATGACCGAAACACCGGTCGCGTCACGTAGCTGTTTAACTGCATCTGCAGATACTGCCATATAGATTGAGTTTAAATTATTAGACGGTCGCTACTTCTGGGGCGGCAGTGGCTGAGCCGGCAGGAGCTGCTGCGGCAAGATTCTTTTCGTACATAGTTGCTAGTTCGCCGAGGATGAACGTGATGCTTTGTATTGACGCATCGTTTGCAGGAATTGGGTATTGGATAGATGATGTGTCGCAGTCAGTGTTGAGTATTGCCACAACAGGGATATTGAGGAGCTTTGCCTCTGCGACTGCGCCACTTTCGTGGCGAGGATCAACGATGACCATCGCGTCAGGGATTTTGTTCATGCCGCGCAGGCCGCCAAACATAGCTTCGAGGTCTGCTATTTCGCGGTCCATGAGGAGTCTTTCGTGTTTTGTAAACTTAGCCAACTCACCTTTTTCCAAAAGTGCGGAGTGCTCGGTGAGGCGGTTAACACGCTTCTTGATTTCGGAAAAGTTAGTGAGCGAGCCGCCTATCCAACGACCAGCAACGTAGGGCTGCGCTATACGCTCGGCGGCACGCGTGACAATATCGCGAGCTTCAGCCTTGCCGCCGACGAAAAGAATTACTTTACGTTGTGCTGCCATCGACTGTACGAAGGCAAGCGCTTCAAGCATGAGGTCGGAGGTTTGCTCGAGGTTAATGAGCTCAGTGCCGCCCTTAGTGCCGAAAATGTATGGCGCAACAGACGGATGGCGACGCGACGGCCCATAGCCGAAGTGCGCGCCCACTGAAAAAAGCTTCTCTATTAGTTCTTGTTTTTCCATAAATGACCTGCAGACAGTACCATAGCCCATTGTAATTTGCAATTCTTGCCCGGAAACCGCGACATTACTCTTCGTCGACAGAGCCGTCGCCGGAGTAGTTGGCAAGTGCGTCTAAAATATTACCCAAATTCCCTTCCAAGATACCCGGCAAATTGTGCCAGCTTTCTTTAATGCGATGGTCGGTGATACGGTCTTGAAGAATATTATAGGTGCGGATTTTCTCGGAGCGGTCGGCGGTGCCTATTTGCTCGGCACGCTTTGCGGAGTATTTTGCATGCTCTTGTTCTTCTTGCAGCTGCTCGAGCTTAGCCAACAACACTGCCATAGCACGCTCGCGGTTCGCGTTTTG
>JAYVXZ010000130.1:0-2982 GCA_043784715.1 Candidatus Adlerbacteria bacterium | reverse complement strand
TAAAGGCATACAGCCGGATATTTTGGCAAATTTAGGCGTGCAGTGCATCATTGCAAACACCTACCACTTGTATTTGTCGCCGGGCGAAGATTTGGTAGAGAAAGCAGGCGGAGTAAACAAGTTCATGCGCTGGGACCGGCCGTCCATGACTGACTCTGGCGGCTTTCAAGTTTTTTCTTTAGGAGAGGGGTATGGTAAGAAGGTTTCGAAGTTTGCGTCTGGAACCGCAGCAAAGTCGTTTTTTGCAGCGTCCCCTCGCAGTCCTGCAGCGGAAAAAGACGACTTTGCTGCAGCGCCCGTTTTTTACGACGAAGATCTCGCAACGAGCCACGGCAAGCTGGCTATCGTCGATGAAGAAGGGGTTACGTTTACTTCGCACAACGATGGTACGCTGCATCGCTTCACACCGGAGCGTTCGATCGAGATTCAACACAAGCTCGGTGCTGACATCATCTACGCATTTGACGAATGTACGTCGCCCGCTGCCGACTATGACTATCAAAAAGAGGCGATGGATAGGACGCACCGCTGGGCACAGCGAAGCCTCAGTGCGCATCGACAAAATAGAGTAAAAAATAACGAACAAGGCTTGTACGGTATAGTCCAAGGCGGTAGGTTCGAGGACTTGCGCTTGGAGAGTGCAAAAACGATTGCCAACATGGACTTCGACGGCTTTGGCATAGGTGGCTCGTTTAGTAAAGACGACATTTTAGGCATCCTCGATAAAGTAAACAGCGAACTGCCAAAAGAAAAACCGCGACACCTCCTTGGTATTGCCGAGCCCGAAGACCTCTTTATTGGCGTTGCTGCAGGAGCAGACACGTTCGACTGTGTTTTGCCGACGCGCAATGGCCGCACGGGCGGGGTATATACGCACGAGGGGAAATTTTTAATTACGAATGCACAATTTAAAGACGACTTTAGCTCACTGGACCCCGCGTGCTTGTGCCCGGTGTGCCAACCAACTGACGGGGGACAGATGTATACCAAAGCGTTCATCCACCATCTCTTTCGAACAAAGGAAATGCTCGGGATGATACTCGCCTCACAACACAACATCTTTTTCCTCACGAACCTCACCGAGCGAATTCGCCTTTCAATTTTGGACAACAACTTCGAGCAATTTCGCGACTCGTTCCTCGGCACCTACAAAATTAAGTAAATAAAAAAGCAGAGGTTAGTCTGCCGGTACTTTTGCGTGTGTCCTCATTTTAGTAGGGATTTTCGGGCGCAAACCAATTGGTTGGTCTTGAGTATATATTGTCACACACAGTCCGTCTGCAATCCAAAGAATGGCAACAGAGAAAAACTTTACCAAAAGACTTGCATCAGTTTTAAAAAGAAAAATCGCTAACGACATCGCGAATGAACCAAGCAGTCCTATGATGAGCACAATCTCATCAATAGAAATTTTACTCATCTGAACCTCCTTTTCTATTCTTCTTATACGGCATTTGTATGAATTTTGTCAAAGTTTTCTTCCGGTTGTGATTGAAACACGACCAATTTGCTATACTAGTGTTTCAAATGGCAAAACTAACACTACAGGCCGAACACTCGCCGGCGGGCGACCAGCCGAAGGCTATTGCCGAACTTATTGCCGGCATTAAGCGCGGTGAGCGCCACCAAACGCTGCTTGGTGTGACCGGCTCGGGTAAAACCTTTACCGGTGCCAACGTCATAGCACACGTGGGGAAGCCGACTTTGGTTATCGCCCATAATAAAACGTTGGCAGCCCAGCTGGCGCAGGAGTATCGCGAATTCTTCCCGAACAATGCGGTCCACTATTTCGTTTCTTACTACGACTACTACCAGCCGGAGGCATACATCCCGCACAGTGACACCTATATAGAGAAGGAGGCACAAATTAACGTCGAAATTGATCGACTTCGCCACGCTTCGACCCAGGCGTTGCTCACTCGTGATGACGTTATTATTGTCGCGTCGGTGTCGTGCATATACGCGCTCGGCAGCCCGGAGGAATATCGTAAAGTACATATCGAGTTGAAGGTGGGCGCCAAGAAAACACGCGGTGACCTCATCCGCGACCTCATTGGCGTGTACTTCGAGCGCACGCCAGCCGACTTGGAACCGGGGAAGTTTCGAGCACTTGGGAACGCTATTGAAATCATGCCGACCGGCGAGCGCTTGCTGTACCGCGTCGAGTTCGAAGGTGACTACGTTGCTCGGGTACGCGTTATTGACGCTATCACGCGCGGAGAGACCGAGCAGTTGGAGTCGCTTTTTCTGTTTCCGGCCAAGCATTACGTGACTCCGGAGACGCAGCGCCTTCTGGCAATTGAAGAAATTAAAGTCGAGCTCAAAGACCAGCTTGCGCGCTTTGAGCGTGCCGGCAAACTGCTTGAAGCCGAGCGGCTCAAACGACGCACCAACCACGACTTGGCGCTCATTCGCGAAGTGGGGTACTGCAACGGTATAGAGAACTACTCGCGACACTTCGACGGCCGCAAACCGGGGCAGCCCCCATTCTCGCTACTTGAATATTTCCCGCACACCAAGGACGGCAAGCCGGACTTTTTGACCATTATCGACGAATCGCACGTGACCATCCCGCAGATTGGCGGTATGTATTCGGGCGACCGAGCGCGCAAAGAAAATTTAATAGACTTTGGGTTTCGCTTGCCGTCGGCAATAGACAACCGTCCGCTGCAATTTCATGAGTTCGAAGAAAGGGTGGGGCAGGTGATTTATACCTCGGCGACGCCGGGACCATACGAAAAGGAAAAGAGTGGTAAAAATATTGTCGAGCAAATAATTCGACCGACTGGCCTTGTCGACCCCGAAATTATTGTGAGGCCGGTTACAGGAGGGAGCGTGGTGAGTAAGGCGCCCGCAGAAACACTTTCTTCCGCTGGGACCGTTCTTAACGCTGCAGAAAGTGTTTCTGCGGGCGTCGCAGTGTCTCGTGGCCAAGTGCAGGACTTTCTTGAAGAAGCGGATAAGGTTATAGCAGACGGGGGG
>JAYVXZ010000129.1:0-2993 GCA_043784715.1 Candidatus Adlerbacteria bacterium | reverse complement strand
TCATGGCACCAAGCGACGAATGGTACAACAAGACGAGCGCAACTTCGCTCGCTATGCCCACCAAAAGGAAGTAGATGAAGGAGGTGTTTTCGACCGCGACAAAGTAGTTGATAAATGCGGTGGCGAGCGATATGCAGGCCATCGCGATTGAAAATTGCGAGAGGAAGGGCGCTATGGCAGCGTAGCGTGTGCCAAACAGCACGGTGACGACAAACGTAGCGTAAAAAGTGAAAACTAAAAAGAGGAAGATAGATGCGGCGGAGATTATCGAAAGTGACATCGCCAAAATTTTGACGCCACCACCCATGCTTGTGCTCAACGACTCTGTTTGCTCGCGAGCATGCGCGGCCGACGCCATGGGCAGCAAGACAGTGATGAACGCGCCGACGCCATAGATAAGTATTTTGCCCAAGGTCGAAAGCGCGGCGTACTGGCCAGCGAGGTCGGCAGGTAGGAAGTGCTTGGCCATGAGCACGTCGACGTTGGAAAGGAGGACAAGGAGGAGCGTCGTGGTGAGGATAGGCGAAAAAGACGAAAGTCGAAAGATAAAGGGAGTCGCGTGAGACTCATCTTGCGATGTGGCCAAAAATTGCCTCGTCGCGAGGTAGCCGTAGCCCCACGCGGCACACTGTGCCAAGACTAACCCAAACATGACGCCAACGACGGAGTACCCTTCGTAGACAAGCAGCAGTGACACGACGAGTTTGATAAGGGTGCTGAGCACGCTTTGTTTCGCGAGCATAAAGAACTCCTGCAGGCCTTGGAGCGCACCCGTTTGCAAAGAGCTCGCGAGCGTGACGGGGATGAGCACACTGAATATGAAAAGAGGCAGGTATGGGATATGCAGGAAGCGCGACAGGAGCGGTGTTGCGCCCAGGAAGGCAAGCCAAAACACCATCGACGCCACGAAGACATGCCGTTGCAGCACGCGAAACATATCCTCAAGAGCGCCCGTCCCCTGCCAGCTAAACGCAGCTGTTTGGCGTGTCATAAGCATCGTGAGTGCCGCAGCTGGTACGGATACCACTAATAGCAAACTAAACAGTGCTGTGACTTCGCCAAAAGCTTCGACCCCCATGAGGCGGCTGATGAGCAGCGTAAAGACGTAGTTGAGCACATTGACCACGAAAGAGCCGGCGAGGATGATTGAGCTCGAGGTGAGGAAGCCAATGTTGAGTATGTTGGAAAGGAATTTTTTTGGCATGTATAAATTGCATTCCTACAGTACAAGCTAATTTTTAGCGCGTAAAGCCAGCCGCTTGCCATTCTTGAAACGAACGCAATCTGACTGCCTCCCGTTTACCCTCCTGTCAAACACCGAGTGTTTGACAGGAAAGCCAAATACTATACTCACCCCTTTCCTCTCCCCTATCACATCTGTCAAACACTCGGTGTTTGACAGATAATTAGCTGGTGTTAGTTTTGATACGCACTTTGTGTGTGACTGAGCGTATTATTTTTACTTACTTCAAGTCTCTAACCCTATGCGCAATATCGAAATAAGTGTTGGTGAGCATTACCATGTCTTTAATCGCGGTGTACACAAGCAGGAGGTATTTCACAACACCGCTGATTACGCTCGTTTTTTGTTTCTACTCCTGCACCTGCAGTCGCCGGTAGTCTTTCCTCAAATCTCTCGCCCTGTCCAAAACTTTGTCAAACACTCGGTGTTTGACATTTCGGATGCAGACATAAAGGAAATTGTATCTGAAAGATATGTTGAGGTGGTAGCGTTTTGCCTTATGCCAAATCACTTTCATATTTTGCTTCATGAGTACGAGGAAGGAGGCATCGCACGCTACATGCAGAGGCTGCTTAATGGATATACCAAATACTTTAACGCAAAATACCAAAAGTCAGGCCACCTCTTCCAGGGGCCATATAAGGCAGCACATGTTAGGAGCAATGAACAGCTGCTGTACCTTTCAAGCTACATTCACCTGAACCCTCGCGAACTTCCTGTTTGGAAGAATAGGGAGCACCTCTACCCTTGGTCGAGCTATAGAGACTATATAAACGAAAATCGCTGGGGTGACTTACTTATTCCAACTATTATTCTTGAGCAATTTAAAGACAAAGGAGAGTACAGAACTTATTGTAAAAGCAGCACCGCAAAAATGACGCAAGCCGAATTGTTTGCTTTGTAATTCTGTCAAACACTCGGTGTTTGACAGAATGTATGTAAATTCAGGATATTCTATGTATTCCTTTCCTAAAAACTGTGGTAATCTGCCCGCATGAATATTTTGTTAAGAAGTGCGGCTAGCTTACTCCTTGCCTGCGCATTTTCGTTTAGTGTAGCCTCCACCGCACACGCTGCAGCCCCCTTTAGCGAGTCCTTCGACACCTACTCCCCCGGCAGCCTCTACAGTCAGGGCCTGTAGCAAAACAACATCCACACCTGGCAAGTCACCAACCAAGGCTGCTATGGCGGCGCGGGCAAATGCATCGTTTCGACGGGTATGAATGGTGACAATGTCAAAGTGGGCACCGACATGAGTGCCGGAGCATGGCGCGTGCGATTTTATGTAGACCACGACTTTACTCGCTCTGACTTAGTCCCCAGTATTTTGTTTTCATCTGCTGACCGTAAAAGCGGCACGGGTATCTCAATCGTAACGGACGCGCCAGGGAGTACAAAGTTGAGTGACGGGTTAGGAAACCTTGTGGGCCCATCGCTCGTAAATGGGCAGTGGCACTCGCTGGTATATACGTGGAACATGGCCGACGTGCACAACTGCACCTTTGCAGTCAGTATCGACGAGAGTGCCGACCTACCCGCGGCACCCTACCTGGGCACCCCGGGAGACTGCTACCAAAATTATTTTAGCGAGCATGTGTTGGGCGCCATGGCGCTTCACGCCTACTTTGTTGCAGCGGGTCAGGTATTGTTTGACGACATAGGTGACGGTCCAATCGTGGAAGGGTGTTTGACAAACTGCACCGGCACCACGTCGCCCCAAGTGGTAGATTCGTTTGATCAATTTAATGCC
>JAYVXZ010000128.1:0-3013 GCA_043784715.1 Candidatus Adlerbacteria bacterium | reverse complement strand
ACCAAACACAAAACTTAGACACCATAACGCAAAAAGAGTCTTTCGACTCTTCTTGTACCGTTCTGCGCAAGAGACGGGACTTGAACCCGCAACCTCCGCCGTGACAGGGCGGCGCTCTAACCAGTTGAGCTACTCCTGCAAACAGTTACACCATACCGCAAAAGGCGGTTTAGTGGAACCTGGTGTCGGCGGAAGGACTTGCACCTTCGACCTTGGGTTTATGAGTCCCATGCTCTAACTACCTGAGCTACGCCGACATATTTCGCACATTCATTACCGACACTTCGTCCGAGCCATTTACTCGGCCGTACGCCCTACCCTATCATTTTTAGCCTTGGAGCTCAACGGGTTTTAGTTTTTCGTATATATGCGCGTAGGCAATGAGTGACACGGGCAGCGTGAGCAAGATGCCAACGAACAATACGGCAAAACCAACAATGTTAAGAAGTACTACAATAAACAGGAACCCGAGTAGTTTCCAAAAGTGGTCGAGTGTCATTTGGCGGCTCACTTGCAGGCTTTGTAAAACCCCTAGGGTGTCTATGACCGCAAAGCGCACCATCGAGAGTCGAACGGCGAGGTAGAGTGTTGTGCCAAGTCCCGCGAGCACGACACAAGCCGCAATCCAAAATTGATAGAAGTGCATCAGCGCTATAAGCTGCTGCGGCGTTGCGGCCGATATATGTCCGAGAGTAGCTGTCAAAAAAATAGCACCTATGAGCCCCGCGAGGACAAGCGGAGCGAATGCTATAACCGCAGCAATAATTCCTGCAGCCATAAAGCGAGCCGTGAGCCGCCAGTCGGGCAAGATTTCGCGGTATACCACCTCTTCGCCTCTCGCCAGTTTAAGAGTGATTACTGTTGCGCCAACGGACGCAAAAATATTGAGTATTGTGAGCACCACGCTCCCAAGCCCGCCTAAAAGCGTATGCTCGAGTACCTTTTGCACAATGGCTCCCCCAATTTGAAGCGCGAGTAAAGTCAGCACCACTTGAAACACAATAGCACTATGGGCACGGGTCGTGTCCCACCCAAACCTGAGCGATTCCCTAATTGAAATAGGAGTTTGCATAGTTGTAAAAAAACTTGTTGCGGGGGCAGGAATTGCACCTGCGACCTCAAGGTTATGAGCCTTGCGAGCTACTACTGCTCCACCCCGCTATGTTGAGCTTGCGGTTCAGAAATAAAGCGACCTTCATTTCAGTCACTACGCTAGTATATCAAATATAGTCAAATTCTTCAAATACGCGCCGATACTGGTCAATTGTGGTGCGCATGTCTCGCTCAGACAGAGGAAATGCCTCGCCCAAGTGGGCTATTGCGTTTCGCATACGGTGAGCCTCCCAGGCTTGGTCAATGGTGGTGAACTGGAGCGGGTTGGCGTTCTTGAGCTGCTCGCCGAGTGTGTCACCCGGGTATCCCTTGTCTTTCAAAAGCGACGCCAAAATAATGTCGGCCTCGAGTATGGCGCGGCGCCAGTCGCTATCATTTTGCGAACTGGCAAGGCCGAGTATCATTTCCCAACGAGGATTTTTTGCGGCCTTTTCTTGCTGGCGGCGCTTGGCAACTTCTTTTTCCTCTTTCGCTAAAAATCCAAAATGCTCGACCTGTATCAAACGGATGCGGATGTAGACAAGCATCACCAACAGCACGACCGCAACTACCATGCCGACTATCGCCAACGTTTCGATTAAAAAAAGAAACGTGCTTGGCACCCCGCTTGGGTCGATTGGGTTCTTAGTCAAAATCTCAAAAATCTTGACGAAAATGTATTCGATATTGAGGCTCGGGATCATACTCCTTTATTCTAACGCAGTTTTTTAGAGCTGCTCGAATACTTTCCCTATATCAAAAAGTGTTTGCTCGGCGCCATGCGCTGCGGTGAACTGTATACCGACTGGGAGCGACTTTCCTTCGCGCTGTATGGAACCCATCGGCATTGAAATAGCCGGGTTGCCGGTCAGGTTCGCGGTCACCGTAAAGATGTCCATCAGATACATCGAAAGAGGGTCCGACTTCTCACCCAATTTTGTTGCGGGACACGGCGTCGTTGGCGTAACAATAGCGTCGGTATGTTCAAGCGTTCGCGTAAGTTCCGCAGTTAATTTTTGGCGTGCTATCCCCGCTTTGCCGTAGTAGGCATCGTAGTACCCGGAGGAAAGTACGTAGGTCCCAAGGATAATACGGCGACGCACCTCAGCACCAAAACCACTGGCTCTGGACTGCGCATAGTCTTCATATAAATTCTCTCCTTTTTTTGAATGGCCATAGCGAATGGAGTCGTAGCGCGCGAGGTTAGTTGACGCTTCCGCTGGCATAATAATGTAATAAATGGCGAGCGCGAGTGCAGCGGAAGGAATTTCTACATCAACTATTTCATAGCCCTTCGCTTTCAGTTTTTCAAGTGACGTTTCAAAGTTCGCCAGCACATCAGGTTCCACTCCTTGGACAAGTAAATGCCGTGGGACACCTATGCGTTTTGTTTGAGGTCTCACTGCATATTCCCCATCACTGAGTGACGTGCTGTCCAGCGGGTCAACTCCTCGGATAGCAGCAAAAAGAATTTCGGCGTCATCCACTGTTTTTGTGATCGGGCCAATTTGGTCGAGACTACTCCCCATGGCAATGGCGCCAAAGCGCGAAACACCTCCGTACGTTGGTTTAAGACCCACCAGCCCACAAAAACTCGCTGGCTCGCGGATGGAGCCTCCAGTGTCAGTGCCGAGTGCCCCCAAAGCCAAGTGGCCCGCTACCGCAGCTGCAGAGCCGCCGGAGGAACCTCCCGGCACGCGCGTTTCGTCGAGCGGATTTTTAGTCGGACCATATGCGGAGTTTTCGGTCGAGCCGCCCATTGCGAACTCGTCCATGTTTGTGCGGCCAAGTAACACGACACCTTCAGCTTTTAGCTTTTTAATAACCGTTGCGTCATAGGTCGCAACATATTTTTCGAGTATTTTTGACGCAGCACTCGCAACGTGACCTTCAATTAAAATATTATCTTTGATGGCAAAAG
>JAYVXZ010000127.1:0-3018 GCA_043784715.1 Candidatus Adlerbacteria bacterium | reverse complement strand
AGCGGTAGAGCCGTCGTCTTATACACGACTGGTCGAAGGTTCGATCCCTTCCGCGCCCACACAAAAAAACGAAATGTCTCTTTTTTGTGCTATTGTCAGGTGGGTTCTTTTTTATTAGCAACAGGAGGACGCGTTGATAGTAACCACCCGCCCAACACTACATTTCGTGCATGGAGAAAAATATCCTCTATGCACTGATTCGGCCGTTGTTGACGTTGTATTCCAGCGAGCGAGTCGCTTAGGACCGCGAGACCCTGAGCAAATTTCTGGTAAAAAAACAGTTGGATGGATAGTCCACCAGCTCGATGAGGCACCAGACTCGGTCTGCGATCCCTTACATCAAGCAATACGGCGTCTCAGACTGATTCCTCAGCCAATCCCGGACGAAACAAATTGCATGACGCGAGCTGAGGACATGGTCCCTTTTCTGAGGTCAGCCGCGGTTAGTGTTAATACGCTAATTTACTACAGCTCTACCCACACCGCAGTGTATGCAGGAGCCGCAAATCAACTACGAATCCCGCTTATCAACGCGGCATATGTCGCAAGGCTGATCAAAATCCGCCAAATACAAATGATTAAGGTTGATCCCTTATGCGTTTGGCGAGCCTTGCTTGAAGTAGTCCTCGACCTCCTTCCTGATACCGAAAATACCTAGCCCTACAATTAACGCCCCTACTAAGCTGAGGGACGTTTTTTATTTTTTTCTATTCTTTTCTATTGAACACCGGGAGAAACACCGCGCACAAAGTATTCTATTAGAAATCGACTCGAACGGGTTTTGGTTCGACTACTTCTTGCTTCTTTTTTGGCTGGACGCCATGAACGATGAGGATTTGTTCGAACTCTTCGCGCTCGAGCGTTTCGACTTCAACAAGGCGGAAAGCTATTGCGTCAAGGAGTTTACGGTGCACCGTGATTATATGCTCAGCTTTTTTGTATGCTGTGTCAATGATCATTTTTACTTCAGCATCAATTTCGCTCGAGACTTTTTCGGAGAATCCGGCATCAACCCCGTTGCCGAACATCGCACGCCCGCTGTCCCCGACCAGGGCAATGGTACCCATCTTGTCGGACATACCGTAGCGAGTTACCATGTCGCGTGCCAAAGCGGAGAGCACTTGCAAGTCATTACTTGGGCCGGTCGTGACGTCGCCAAAGACTTCCTTCTCGGCGACGTAGCCACCGAGCGACATTGCAATATCGTCGAGGAATTCCTTCTTACTTTGCATACGCTTGTCTTCGAATGGGAGCTTGAGTGTGTAACCCGCTGCGCGACCGCGACTAATGATTGATATTTTATGGACCGGGTCGGCGTACGGCAGAAGCGACGCAACGAGCGCGTGGCCCGCTTCGTGGAAGGCGGTAATCTCCTTCTCTTTCATATTCATGACGTTTGTCTTGCGCTCGGGGCCAAGCATCACCTTTTCAATCGAGCGGATAAGGTCGAACTGTGCGACGGACTTTCGGTTTTCGCGAGCGGCAAGAATCGCCGCTTCGTTCATAAGGTTGCCTAAGTCAGCTCCAGAGAAACCCGGCGTGCGCTCGGCTATGACCGAAAGATTCACGTCTTCGGCAAGCGGCTTTTTGCGGGCGTGAATTTGAAGCACTTCGAGACGGTCAGAGCGATCGGGCAAGTCTATGACGACGCGGCGGTCAAAGCGGCCTGGACGCACCAAGGCCGGGTCAAGCACGTCTGGGCGATTGGTCGCAGCTATGACAATTACTTTTTCGTTTGGTTCGAAGCCATCCATCTCGACCAAAATTTGATTGAGGGTTTGCTCGCGTTCGTCGTTACCACCACCAACACCCGTACCGCGCACGCGGCCAACTGCGTCAATTTCGTCCAGGAAGATAATTGCAGGCGCGGTGCGCTTGGCGGTGAGAAAGAGGTCGCGCACGCGCGAAGCGCCAACGCCCACGAACATTTCGACAAACTCAGAGCCTGAAATCGAGAAGAAGGGTACACCCGCCTCCCCCGCTACTGCACGGGCAAGGAGGGTCTTGCCGGTACCCGGAGCGCCCATCAAAAGAATACCTTTCGGGATACGTGCGCCTATGTCGAGAAATTTTTTAGGATTTTTAAGGAAGTCGACGATTTCCATCAATTCTATTTTCGCTTCTTTGGCACCCGCCACATCCTTAAAGGTAACGCGCGAGCCTTTGTCGTTTGGGTCGATGACGCGCGGCTTACTTTGCCCAAAGGAGAAAGCCTGCATGCCAGCGCCTTTAACTTGGCGCGAGAGGTACCACACAAAGAAGGCAATAAGTAGAAGGGGTGCGAGGAATGGCGCTAGAGCGGTCAGCCAAAATTGCCAGCTTGTTTCGCGCTTAATATTGATAGAGACTTTGTCGAGCGCGTCCTTCGGCACACCGTAGTTGTAGAGCGTCTGGCTCAATGCCGCGTCGGGCTCCTTTTTGGAGGTCTTGGTCGTCTTGTCGGCGTAGGTTATGTCGAGGTCTTCGCCATTAACAGTAATAGCTGATACCTTCCCTGCTTGGACGTCTTGGGCCAAGGCCGAAATGGCGATGTCCACCGGCTGCTTTTGGTCGGCCGCGAAGTACGTGTAGGCACCGGCGAGTAATAGGAGCACGAAAACACTTGTTGCTAAATTGACCCAAAAAGAATCACCACGAGGCATTTTAGGCATCTGGCGCTTCTTCGTATTTTTATTTGGAGTTTGTTCTGGTGGCATGTGCGGTTCATCTTAACACCTTTATTACTATGCGAAAACACCACACAAAAAGGTAGGCTGAACTCTAGTATAGTGACTCAGCAAAAATGTGATTTGCATGATCCCGTCAGAACCCAGCCCCTTTTGACGCTGGTAAAAAATCCAAAAATACATAACACTAGACATGGGGCTGCTCAGTGCAGCCACTGACGGGATGAATCTTATTGAGCATAAAAAAGCGCGGTTGGAGTACGATATCCTCAAGGAGTTTGAGGCGGGCTTGGAATTGCTCGGGACAGAGGTCAAGTCGCTTCGCGCCAAACACGGCAAACTCGAAGGCTCG
>JAYVXZ010000126.1:0-3020 GCA_043784715.1 Candidatus Adlerbacteria bacterium | reverse complement strand
GGGCTGGGCCTCCTTCAGATATGGCATCATGATAGGCGGAGGATCGTCTATTCGACTCTGCATATTCTTCAGGTGTCTGGTGACTTTCCCATGCTTGAACGTTTGCCACATAGGTCACTTCAAGCAACTTAATTACGAGCGGTCCATGATGGACGACCCAATTATTTGGGCCTCCAGCATACATTTCTTGATCCATCTTTCCGCATGGATCAGCCTGAAGCGGCGTCTCATCAGCAATGTGCAGTTTGATGATCCATGCTTCATTAGTATCCGGGCCGATTAGATCAAGAGCCCATCTGCCTGGCTCAAATAGCTCAAGAGCTAGATGGACCAAGTATTCTTTAGTTTTGAGATTTCTCCCTGGTATAAGTGTCTTGGAAGCCATAATTGCTTCCAGGTCCTCTTTCCGCTTAGTAGCATGATATGCGATCATTTCGACTCCTCAAGGTACGATTTAAATTATTATACACTTTTTTGACGAATTGTCAAACTTTATAAAATCTGGCCACTTAGGGAAGCGCTATAAAAAATCTTCTGAAGTGAGTTGGGATTGCCGTAAAATAGACCGAAAGGTGCCATGCGGTATTACTTTTCTACCTGCTGGCACGATAACGGTTAGTGTTTTGCTTACCTGGACTTTTCGATATTTTTTGTGACTTCCCTTCTGAGATACAAATACAAAACCACGCCTCTCTAATACGCTTGTAATGTGCACAGAGGAAAAGAGCCTTGGCATAGTTACAGAGTTACAATTTCCGGTTCCTCAACTGAAGAAGCGGCATCTGCTGGCGCGTCTTCAAAATACAGCTCAAGAGCTTCGCGTAAATTACTAAGCGCCTCTGCTTTAGTATCGCCGAAACTCGAAACATCCACGTTCAAAGACTGAGCCACAAATTGCGTCCCTTCTCTCCAAACCACATTTTTAAGTCCAGTAATATTCATATAACGAGTATAACATTGCATGAGAAAAAAGCCTTATTTCAAAAGATAGCAGGCTATCCACCACCCATCCCCTACCTTGTCCATATGTATCTCTTGTGGGAAGAAGAGTATTCTATAGGTAATGGCTTTTAATACGGACAAAAAAAGAGAACCTTTTCCATCTAAGCGTGTAGATAGGAAGTTGCGGATGCCGCCGCAAACACTTGAGACTGAAAAGGCGCTGCTCGGTGCTTTGATGATTCGCCCGGAAGGCATGTTTGAAGTGAACGATGTCATTTCTCAAGACGCATTTTATAGCGAGAAGCACCGTATCATTTTTCGCGGCATGATGGCGCTTTACGGCAAGAACGAACCTATCGACATCGAAAGCTTGCGTACCTGCCTTGCCGACCACGAAGACCTTGAACGTATCGGCGGTATCACGTATTTAGCCGAGCTCGCGAGCGAAGTGCCGGCAGCCAGTAACGCACTCCATTACGCCAACCAGGTGCAAAAAAAGTTTATGCTTCGCGCACTTATCGACGCCGGCGAACATATAGCCGAACTTGGCTATGACGAAGCAGAGGACCTCGACGAAACTCTCGACAAAGCCGAAAAGAAAATTTACGAAGTTACTTCTACGCCAACACTTTCGAAATTCGTCTCGCTACGCGAAACGCTCGCCGGGGCTTGGGCGCGCCTCGAGCATCTTCACGAACATAAAGACGAGATGCGCGGCGTGCGCTCCGGCTTTCGCGACCTCGACAATATGCTCGCCGGGTTCCAAAAGTCCGACCTCATCATCCTCGCCGCCCGACCGTCTATGGGTAAAACGGCGCTTGCGCTCGACATCGCCCGCCAAGCAGGCGTTAACCACAATGTGCCCGTCGGGATATTCTCGCTCGAGATGAGCGCCCAGCAACTGGTGGACCGTATGGTTGCGGCCGAAGCCCGCGTGAATGCCTGGAACCTCCGCACCGGGCACATCACTGACCAAGAAGACTGGACCCGCATCCGCGACGCCTATGAGCGCCTTGGTGCCGCTCCTATTTACATCGACGACCAACCGGGCGCCACAATACTCAAGATGCGTGCTGTCGCGAGGCGCCTCAAACGCGAAAACGGTTTAGGGCTACTCATAGTCGACTACCTCCAGCTCATGGTCCCCACCAACAATCGCGCCAACGACAATATGGTGCAACAAGTAACCGAAATCTCGCGCTCTTTAAAGAACCTTGCTCGAGAGTTAGACGTGCCTGTCTTGGCACTCTCGCAGCTCTCGCGTGCCGTCGAGCAGCGCCGTGGTAAGCCACGACTTTCCGACTTGCGCGACTCGGGCTCTATCGAGCAGGACGCCGACGTTGTTATGTTTATCCATCGCGAAGACAAAATGAACGACACATCGGACCGCCCAAACATTGCCGAAATCTTAATCGAAAAACACCGCAACGGCCCCGTCGGCTCCATAGAGCTCTACTTCGACGAAAAGCGCACCACTTTTGTCACGCTCGAGAAGTCACAGATGAGCAGCATGGAGTCATCGCTTAACGATTTCTGATAGAATTTTCTAGCACGCCACGCAGACGCAGCAAAATATGTTTCAGAGAGGGTTTGGAGGAGCGTCGGCGACGAGAATGCAGAATTTTTTATCAGCAAGGAAAAAATTTGTACTCTCAGAAACATATTTTGCGAAATAACTTATGAACCCAATCGAACGTCTCACCGAACTATTCGAAAAATTTCCCGGGATTGGTCCGCGCCAAGCGAGGCGTTTTGTGCAATACCTCTTGTCCGAAAACGGCGCATATCGCGGCAACCTGGCCGACGCGATTAAATTCCTTGGGTCCCAAACCAGCCAATGCAAAAAATGCTTTCGCTGGTTCGTCAAAAATCCCGAAAAGAATTCTTTCTGTAGTATCTGCGCCAACGCCAACCGCGACCAAAGCATTTTGTTTGTAGTCGAAAAGGACGCCGACATAGACAACGTCGAGCGCAGCGGTTTTCGCGGCCTCTACTTTGTTTTGGGCGGGACAATACCACTTGCCGCAGAAACTCCCGAGAAGTTCGTCCGCATGCGCGAACTCCTCGCCCGGGTCGAG
>JAYVXZ010000125.1:0-3020 GCA_043784715.1 Candidatus Adlerbacteria bacterium | reverse complement strand
GAAGAAACAATGAAATTTAATTTTATTTGTGTGGATAAGTATTGAAAAAATAAAATAAATAATTTTATTTATTTTTTAATTTTATTTTATTTTAGTATCCGTACTTCGCATTCAATACTAATTCCAAAAGTATTTTGTATTTTTTTAATCACTTCCTCTGCGAGTGCTTCAACATCACGCGACGACGTGCCACGTTTTGCGACAACAACAAGCGGTTGCACCTCAAACAATCGCGCACCACCAATTGAAGAGCCGCGCAAGTGCAGCACTTTATCAAGAAGCCACGCGAGCGATATTTTTACACTACCTTCTGCCGGATACTGCGGCAGGTCCGGATATTCTTTTTTGAGGGTTGCGGCAACTTCGGCCGACACAATCGGATTTAGGAAAAAGGACCCTGCAGTGCCCTCAACAGACAGGTCCGGAAATTTTTGAGCGCGGATAGTAAGCACCGCGCTTCGAATCTGGGCAAGCGACGGCTTTGTTTCTTTAAATGCCAGTGCGAGGTCTTTATAGCTGAGCTTTGGTTCAGGATTCTCTGACAAGCGAAATGCCACGCGTAGGACAACGTATTGCCCGGCGTTGCGCTTGAATTTGCTCGAGCGGTACGAAAAGGCGCAGTCCGGAGCGTCGAGACGAACCACCTCGTGGGTTGTGACATTAAGCGCTTCAGCCCACAAAAAAGAGTCTTTAAGCTCCACCCCGTACGCGCCGATATTTTGTACGGGTGCCGCGCCGACTGTACCAGGAATACCCGAAAGATTTTCCACTCCCCATAAGCCTTCCTCAACGGTGCGCTCCACAATCTTGTCCCACGACTCCCCCGCGCCTGCAACCAGTTGAGCAGATTCGTCAGCACGAATGATTTCAATCCCGAGTATTTCTATTTTGATAACCAACCCCAGGAATCCCTCGTCCGCGATGAGCATGTTCGAGCCACCACCGAGCATCAGTGCCGGCAGCACTTTTTCCTTTGCAAAAGAAAGTGCCTCTTGCAGCTCTTGCAGTGTTGCGATTCGCACAAAAAAACGCGCAGCTCCGCCTATACGAAAAGTCGTAAAGGCTGCGAGCGGCACGTTTTCTTCGATTACCATTTTCTACGTATCTGCTAACGAACGTTGCTAGTTTACTTACCCGGCTTGAGCGTACCGTCTTGAATTTGTTTTATTATCGACTGTGCTTGTCCGGCGACTTTAGCATCGAGCGCTGCGGCTGCTTTTAATTCAGCGATGGTATTATCTTTGTCGCCCGAACTAAAGTATGCGGCGGCTAAGCCAATGTGCAGTTGCGCATTTTTAGAGTCTGTCACTATACGATTCTTCCAAATACCTATCACGCGGTCAAACTGTTTAGTATTTGCATAGACTTGCAGTAGTCGAGAATCATCAACAAATACCGTACCGAAGCCCTGGTCCTTAGGACCGTCCATAAGCACTTTGTCGGCAGCAGGCTGGTCTTTTGCGTACATGAGCGAAGCAGCGTACAGAATACGCGCATCTTTGTATTTTGGTTCAGATTCAAATGCTTTTTTAAGCACTGACACCGCATTTGGTATAGCGCCACTATTTATACTCACGACACCCACTTCGAACGCAATCTGCTGCTTCTGTGGCGAATCTGCGAGTGCGCGATTGAGATATTCCAAAGAGTTTGGATATTGGCCAAAGGCATCATAGAACGCACCAAGGAACAGCTCGAGGCGTGCATCGTGTGGTCGCTGTGTTAGTACCGTCTTTCCTGCCTGCTCAGCCAGGTCGTGCGTATCTTTTTTAACCGATGGGTCAACCGAGTTTGACTGCGCTTGCGACGAGGAAAATTGCATCAGCTGCTCGGCAGTTTCCTGATAGCCAAGCGCGGTGCCCGGCCACGTTCCGCGACCAAGCGCTATTTTGAACTCCTCAACATTAAGCTTTGCGTCCTTCGGCGCTGCACCACCCTGGCCGTTTGGTACCTGCGTCAAAATTGAAGTAAGGAGATTTTCGGCGCGCGCGATACCCGGCGCATTGAGCAAATAGATCGTGAACAGCGTTGCCACCAAGACCATGGGCGCTGCAACCGCTATACCACGATCGTTAATTGGCTTCGAGAGAAACATAAACCGGTGGAGCGGTCGGCGCGAAAGCCCATGCAGCATTGCCATAAAGGTAAAGAAGTAGATAGAACTCATGAGGTCATCGAACACGAAGAGATTGTTAAACGCGTATGCGGCTAAGAGCCCCATAAGTACCGCTTGTTCGGGGACCGACAGTTCGTCCGTTCGCATAATTGCCCACGCCATAAGCACGAAGAAGGATACATAGAGCAAGAACGCAGGGAGCCCGCCTGCCACGAGCCAGTCGAGGAACTGGTTGTGCGCGCGGTCGAACCACTGCTCCTGGCTGTACATCGCAGGGCTGTAGTATTTGTTAAAGACGAAGTTAAAGTTTTCTTGGCCCCAGCCTTGTATCGGCCTTTCAGCAAAACCATGCAGTGCCATGTTCCAGATTACGAAACGAGCAGCGGTAGTGTTGTCGTTGAGCGAAATTGAAGCGATACGATTGAGCGTCTGGGAATTCTTTACCACCGGCGTTGTGCGCAAGGCTATGAACAAAACGATAATGACAGCAATAGCACCAAGGCCCCACAGCGAGATTTTTCGAAGCGTGTGCCATTCGCGGTCCCCACGCGCCTTCCATACGATATACACAGCCGCAATGATAAGACCGCCCACAAACCCAAGGAGCGAACCGCGCGTCTGCGTGTAGTACAGCGAGACAATTTGCAGCACCAAGGCAATACCATACACAATTTGCGCCCATTGGATCTTACGATGACGCACCAGCATAAATAGCGTAATGAATATGTTGAAGAGCATAAACACCGCAAGGTACGTCGCGTTGCCGAACGTGGTGTCAACGCGCGCACCGCTTTGTGATGAAATAGAAATCTTGCCGGCGACCTGGAGGACTGCGTAGCCGCCCATGATGATTGAGGACACAATCGAAACCTGCAGGAGTCGCTCCCACCACTCTTCTACCGTG
>JAYVXZ010000124.1:0-3052 GCA_043784715.1 Candidatus Adlerbacteria bacterium | reverse complement strand
ACAGCGGAGGCTGCGCACAACATTACGAAAGACGACCACGGACGTATTGCGGCAAGCGTCAAGAGCATGCTCGCGACGGGCAAATTTGACGAGTCTAGATTAGATAATCTATTCGGTGCGAATAAAGACAAGGTTGTTGAAGCGCTAAGTAAGTCGCAGCAAGCGGACGAACTCGCCCACCAGAATATAGAACACAACACACAAGGCGCTGACGGCAGAGCGCTGGAAGACGACCAGTCAAGCGCAGCACATGACGAGCTGGCGCAAATCACGACGAACCCGACCGACCCCAACGTGCTACCAGTAACGACTAAGTTTCATGGTCCATACGAAGCAGGCAAAGAAGGTCCCGAAGCAAAAGCAAAAAGCACCAAAGAGTCTTTAGAAACTGCGCACGGGCAGCTAGTCAGGAAAGTCGGACTCATCGACATGCTGCGTGAACAGCACGCGGACAGACCGGAAGCCTTTGTGCACGCGGTTGTGGACGCTGTCAAAAAACACAGTAAGTTACTGACTTCGGACTCAGATATGTCTCACCCAGAAATAGCACTCAATAAAAAGCTGTTCGTGCTGCGCGCTGAGGACGCAGGTGACAAGAGCGACAGCATCGACGTGAAGCCCGGCGAACTTAACTCTATTACCCCCGGCACATCGACGAACGTGTGGGCTGAGAGTATCGGTAAAGACGGTGAGTACGGCGACATCGGACACGGTAAAGTATTCTTTGAGCGTGAGTCGGTCGACAAAGAAACTGGGGAGGTCGCTACTAAGTCCTTCGCGACATCGACCAACAAACTGATTATGCGTATGCGCGAAGCAAAGAAAGAGGGCGCATTCACGTCCGACAACGCCGGCAAGCTCGGTATGATTGACATGCTCAAAGCGGGTATAGGCGCCATGCTAACAGCGAAGGATGCAGACGGCAGACCCGCTACATCAGGCCGTGTGGGCTTTATGGATAAGCCTGGCGGTAAAGTTGTGTGGGCAGATAAATTGTCTAAGCTGCCTGAGGGGCTGAAACTGCCAAGTGGTGATGTGGTGGGTAAAGAAGGTGCTGAGACGAGCAAGACCATCAGAGAACAGAACAGCGACGGTTTAAAAGAGTGGTTAATAGGCAAAGAAAAACTCAAATGGAGTGAGACCGACGAGAAAGCGCTAAACGCTGCGCAAGAAGCTGGCGACAAGAAACAGGTCAAAGAGCTACTCGACCGTAGAGATTTTATTACTACCGTCGATATATCTAACCGCGCGCTAGAGACTGGTAACAGTGCTGCCATCGGTAGGCTTCTAAAAGAAGTCACTGACGATTGGGGCGAGTACGAGTACGCCGCAAAAAAAGTGGCGACAGAAAAAGAAAAGATAATTACTGGGGTTCAGTACACTATCGAGGGTCGCGCCGATTCTAAAGCTAAACTAGAATCACTAATGATGCTGGGCGACAAAATTTTACTCAACCCTAAAAAAGAAGGCGAATGGTTGCTCGAACGTCCTATAGGGCATAAAGTCGAGGAACGCAAAGTCTATTTGTCAGAAGGCGAAGAAATGTCCGCCGCCGCTAACAAAAAAGAAAATGAAAAAGTACGTGTGACCGACCCAAACTTCGACAACGCTGAAGTACAACCGCGTGCGCAGCGTACTAAGCCCGAAGTACCTAGCCCTGCACAATCAAAATTCATCACGGACAACTTGAGTAAAGGTGTGCCTGCTTTTATGAAGATGATAAGCGAGCGCAGCCTAGATAATAAACAGCGTGCGGGGTTACTAAACGCCATGGGCGACATGCTGCGCGCGAAGGACCCAGCTATGATGGCAGTGGCCGAGCGTGCTAAAGCTGTGATAGCTAAGCTCGAAGGACTAAGTACTGCGCGAGAAAACGCACAAGAAGTCAAGCAGACTAAATCACCGGAGTTTAGAAAATGGTTCGGGGATAGTAAGGTAGTCGACGGAAAAGGCGAACCGAAAGTGATGTACCACGGTACTGCGGCTGACATCGAAGCTTTTAAGCCTAAACAGGCGGACGCAATATTCGTGACTGATAACCCAAACTTTGCTGAGGGATTCTCATACCTTAGCGAAAATTATCTAAAAGAAAAAGGCTTAGTGGGCGCTAAGAACATTCTGCCACTTTTCGTTAAGGCAGAAAAAACATTCGACTACGAGAATAAAGCCTCAGTTGATGCTGTGATGGCGGCGCTAAAAGGCGGTACTGCAGAGGTTCGGCAAGAACTAGAAAGCGGGCATTGGGCTGAAATCGAACGCCCCGAAGTGATTGCCGCAATCAAGGCAGCAGGCTTCGACTCGATTTATGTAAACGAGGCCGGCGTGAAGAATCTAGCCGTTTTTGACCCGGCACAACTAAAATCTGCTGTCGGTAACAGCGGTAAGTTTGACGCTACGGACCCGCGTATTACGAATAACGAGCAATCCAAAGCAGATAGCGAAGCGCCTATTAGCGCGACAGAACAGAAGCAGATTCGTGCGGACGTCCAGAAGCGCTTAGGTAAAGACGTCGCGGTAGATTTCGCACAATCACTATTCAGCTCTAAAGACGCAGGACGTGAAATCTCAGGTGATTGGCAAGAGCACCTAATGCGTATCTCACTGAAAGCGCGTGACCCAGCACAAGTAGCAGCGCACGAGTCGTACCATGAGTTTTTTAGTCGCCTTAATAAGAGCGACATCAAGGACGCCAAGCGCGTGCAGGATATTCTTAACCGCGCTGCGAACAGCAAGGCTGTGCTGCGCCAAATTGAGCGTTTACTTGACGAACACCCTAATGCGCTGGCGCAGATTCATGAGAGCGCTGCCGACCACATGGAAGAACGCCAAGCGTATATGTACCAGTTCTGGCAAGCAGGTCTGCTAAAGATAGGTCCAGAGACCACCAGTACATTCAGAAAGATTGCGGATTTCCTACGCCGTGTGTCTGGTCTTTTATCTAACGACCAGAAAGCTGACAAACTACTGCAAGCGTTTGACGAAGGTAAAACACCGACTGCTGACGCTGCGGCGAAAGTTCTCGCTAAGAACATCGAGTATCGTGAAAACCTCA
>JAYVXZ010000123.1:0-10229 GCA_043784715.1 Candidatus Adlerbacteria bacterium | reverse complement strand
GTCCTGAAGGACTTATACTAGTTATTTCTAAAAAGTCAAGAACTGTGCTGGTATATACTCTATAATATGCAACCTGAAGAAATCCAAAAGAAGATCGAAGAAATCGAAGCGGCGATGCTGGCGCCGGACTTTTGGAGCGACAAAAATCACGCGCAAGCTTTGATAAAAGAGCTGCAAGACCTCAAAGTCGAGGCCGAAGGCGTGCATGCATACGACAAAGGTGGTGCGGTGCTATCAATAGTGGCGGGTGCGGGCGGGGATGATGCCGAAGACTTTGCGGCGATGCTATTTGAAATGTATCGAAAATTTTTAGAAAAACGGGGGTGGGGTTACAAACTTTTGCATGAAAATAAAAACGACCAAGGGGGCTTTCGCAATCTTTCAATCGAGGTAGATGGTAAAGGTTCGTATGGTGTTTTAAAAAACGAGTACGGTGTGCACCGCCTGGTGCGGCAGTCGCCGTTTAATGCGTCGCAAAAACGCCAAACTTCTTTTGTGCTTGTTGAAGTGTTGCCGGTCCTGGCTAAGGTCGGCCACATCGACCTGCCTGAGAGTGAATTGGATATAACCTTTGCCCGCTCCTCGGGCCCCGGTGGACAAAACGTCAACAAGCGCGAAACTGCTGTGCGCGTGGTCCACAGAGCGACCGGTATCTCCGCTCATATTGACGGCGAGCGCACGCAGGGCGCGAATAAGGAAAAGGCAATTTCAATCATCAAAGCAAAACTGGCGTACTTCCTCGAAGCGCAGCGAAAGGAAAAAATTACCGACCTTTCGACCGACACCAACAAAATAGAGTGGGGGAGCCAAATCCGCTCCTACGTGCTCCACCCCTATAAACTCGTCAAAGACCACCGCACCGGCGTCGAAGTCCGCGACGCAGAAGGTGTGCTCGACGGCGACCTTGAGCCTTTTTTAGAACAAGCGTAGTTTTGCATATGCCCCTGGGACGTACTACAATAGGGGAGTTGTGTCCCTTTACTCTCTATTTCTCAAATGATCTACTACGACCGCGTAAGCAAAATATATCCGGACAAGTCTGTCGCGCTTGAAGATGTGTCTTTTTCGGTCGAGCCCGGCGAGTTCGTATCTATTGTCGGCCACTCGGGCGCGGGGAAGACTACGTTGGTCAAGATGCTCTTAGCCGAAGAGCACCCAACGAGCGGTTCGGTCTTTTTTGAGTCGCTTAATGTCCACCAGGTGCCGCTTCGTAAAATGAACAGCCTTCGTCGAAAGATAGGCACGGTCTTCCAGGACTTTCGCCTTTTGCCCAACAAGACAGCCTACGAAAACATTGCCTTCGCTATGGAGGCAGCCGGCCGAAACGAAGAAGAGATTCGCTCCGACGTGCCGCACGTGCTCGAACTCGTTGACCTCAAGGACAAATTCCACAATTTTCCGGGCGAACTCTCCGGCGGTGAGCAGCAGCGTGTTGCTATCGCGCGTGCCATCGTCAACCAGCCCGACGTCATTGTCGCCGACGAACCAACGGGCAACCTCGACCCGGTCAACACGTTCGAAGTAGTGCAAATTTTAAAAAAGATAAACGACCTCGGCACCACTATCATACTCACCACCCACAACAAAGGAGTCATCGACGCGCTCAAGAAACGCGTTATCACCATGGACCGCGGCAAAGTCATCCGCGACGACCGCGAAGGGAAGTATATTTTGTAAAATAAGAAGCGAAACCGTTATATTTTATTTAATCTCGCCGAAATGGGATACGTTCACTTGATACACAGTTTTATGCGTTAGATTTTATATAGAAGTAAAGGAACTATTATGGAAAGCATTTTCACTCGCGTTAAGCTAAATCCAATACTCCAAAGCGAAAATTCTTCCTGGGCGAAGATATATAACCCCGGTGCAGCGGTCGGCAGCGATACGCATCTTTTCCCTCGTGTCTCCATCTCTAATACTCGAGGAGTAGGTACGAGCATAGGACATGCTATATCAATTGATGGCGAGCGGTTCATGTGGAAGGAGGATGTAGTACTTACTCGTTTACCGCTCGAGGACGAAAAAATTGGTTTTGAAGATCCTCGAGTCACACGCATAGACGACACCTACCATATGGTGTTTGCCGTGTACGACGGCATGCACGTGGCCCTTCATAGTGCAACCGCACCGTCGCTTAATGGTCCGTGGACGCGACAAGGCCCCATGGTCCCGGAGTTCAACTTTTTTCAAAGTGGTGGAAGAATCGTCCGCTTTGAGAGTGGAAAACCAGTAGAAAAAGGCGAATCAAAACGAGGCACGCACTGGTCTAAGTCGGGCGCTCTTTTCCCGGAGAAAATTAACGGCGAGTATGTGCTCATGTTTGGCGAGTTCTATCTGTGGCTCGCATCCTCTACTGACGGCAAGCACTTTCAAGTGAAGCAACCGGGGTTCATAGGTCCCAGGAAAGGCACGAACTTTTTTGACAACGTGTTTGTCGAAATGGGTCCGCCGCCGATACGCACAGAGCGCGGCTGGCTCGTCTTGTATCATGGGGTGAATGAAAAATTTCAGTATCAAATCGGTTTTTTACTGCTTGATCTGAAAGATCCGTCGAAAATCTTATATCGAAGCAACGAGCCTATATTCGGTCCGCAGGAAGACTATGAACTCGTGAGCGATAAGCTCGATATACAAGGAGGAGGCTTAACACCGGAGGTTACATTTTGCTGTGGAGCGATTGTAAAAGATTCCGAGCTATGGATCTACTATGGCGCGGGTGATGCGGTCGTGTGTGCAGCATACGCGCCACTTAAGAGTGTTCTTCAATTGGCTCCGCTTGTATAGCGGGGCATTTTTATACCTTGCTCCGGGTGCTTTTTGCGGGGTATACTTAGATATAAATGAGTTTTGTTACCGTTAAACGGGTGGTTCGCGCAGGATTTCTCGATTTTTGGAGGAACGGCTTTGTGTCGCTGGCTTCCATCCTTGTGATGACCGTCACTTTGTTCGTGGTTGGCACTACCATCTTTGCAGGCGTCATTCTTTCGACCACTCTGGACCAGCTGCGCGACAAGGCTGACATCAACGTTTACTTCACGACGACCGCAACGTCGGAGAAAATTGCAGAGCTCCAAAAGTCGGTCGAAGGACTGCCGCAGGTGCAGTCGGTGCAATATATTACGGCGCAAGACGCCTTGGCTGCGTTTCGTGCGCGTCATCAAAACGACCAGCTCACGCTCCAGGCGCTGGATGAACTAGGCCAAAATCCGCTCGGTGGAGTACTCAACGTTCGGGCGAAAGACATCTCTCAGTACGACTCAATTGGCAAATTCCTGGAGCAGCAGCAGTCGGCTGCAGGCAATCAAAATATTATAGACAAAGTAAACTACTTCGACTCCCAACACCGCGCGGCACTCGACAAGCTCCAGCACATCACCGAGTCGGCGCAACGTCTCGGGCTCATTGTGGTTGTCATTTTGATTTTAACGACGCTCGCTATTTCGTTTAATACGCTCCGCTTGGCAATTTACACGTCGCGCGAAGAGATTCAAGTGATGCGCTTGGTGGGTGCCGGACAGTTTTATATTCGCGCACCATTCATGGTCGAAGGCGTGCTCTATGGGCTCATCGCGGGTCTACTAACGCTCATGCTGTTTTACCCGTTGACGTACTACCTTGGCCGCTCCACTGCTACTTTTTTTGGAGGCGTAAATGTGTTTACGTACTATTTAGTGAATTTTCCTATGTTTTTCCTTATAATCGTCGGGACCGGCGTGACCTTGGGGGTCGTTGCCAGTTTCTTAGCAGTAAGGAGATATCTTAAAATTTAACACTATGGCCAATCCGAAATATATCTTTGTGGTTGGCGGGGTGATGTCAGGCATCGGTAAAGGAGTCGCCACCTCATCCATTGGCCGCATACTCAAGTCGAAAGGCTTCAAAGTCACGGCGATAAAGATAGACCCTTACATCAACGTCGACGCAGGCACCATGAACCCCACCGAGCACGGTGAGGTTTTTGTTTTGGAAGATGGCTACGAAACCGACCAGGACATGGGCAACTACGAGCGCTTTTTAGGCGAAACACTGCCCTCGATAAACTATATGACCACCGGGCGCGTCTACCAGGAAATAATTCGCCGCGAGAGGAATCTCGAGTATAAAGGCCGCAATGTCGAAGTCGTGCCGGATGTGCCCTTGGAAGTTATTCGCCGCATTACCGAAGCACAAAAGAACGCGAACGCCGACATTACGCTCGTCGAAGTGGGCGGCACTATCGGCGAATATCAAAATATAATCTTTCTTGAAGCGGCGCGTATGCTCAAACAAAAATTCCCGCATGACGTCGCGGTTGTTATGTTGTCGTACGTGCCAATACCGCACAACATAGGCGAGATGAAGACGAAGCCAACGCAATATGCCTCGCGCGAACTAAACTCCGCAGGGCTCCAGGCAGACATTATTTTAGCGCGCGCAACAGTGCCCATTGATACAAAACGAAAAGAAAAAATTGCAACATTCTGCAACATTCTCCCCGAGCGCGTCATTTCCGCACCGGATGTTGAAAGCATCTACGACGTTCCGCTTAACTACGAGAAAGACGGCATGGGTGATATTTTATGCGAGGTGCTCGGCCTCGAAAAGCGCACGACTGACTTGTCGCAGTGGGAGGCGTTTGTTGCAAAATCTAAAAGCGGTACTAAAAAAATAGAGATAGCCGTCGTTGGCAAGTACTTCGAAACGGGAGCCTTTGTGCTGGCCGACTCCTATATCTCTGTCTTAGAAGCTTTAAAACATGCCGCCTATGCACAGGACGTTAAACTCAAAATTTCCTACCTCGACTCCGAAGACTACGAACAGGACCCAAGCAAGCTTGAAGAATTAAAGAATTTTAACGGCGTGTTGGTGCCCGGCGGATTCGGCACGCGCGGTGTAGAAGGTATTATTTCTGCTATCCAGTACGCCCGCAAAAATAAAATCCCTTACTTCGGGCTGTGCTATGGCATGCAACTTGCAGTCGTGGAGTCAGCGCGAAATCGAGCAGGCCTCACAGACGCAAACACAGTCGAAATTAACAAGGACGCTCCGCACCCGGTCATAGACATCATGCCCGACCAAGTAGAGAAATTAACGAAGGCCGACTACGGCGGCACTATGCGCTTGGGCACCTACGACTGTGTGCTTTCGCCAGGGTCAATTGCGCACGAAGCGTATAGTGCCGCCCTGGTGTCGGAGCGCCATCGCCATCGCTATGAAGTTAACCCTGAGTATATAGAGCAGATCGAGAAAACGGGCATGGTCTTTTCGGGTAAGTCACCATCAGGCGTGCTGATGGAAATAGCTGAGCTCCCGCGGTCGGAGCACCCGTTCTTTCTGGGTACGCAGTTTCATCCGGAGTTTCTTTCGCGCCCGCTTTCGCCGCACCCGCTCTTTCTTGCGTTCATACAAGCTGCCAGCCTGCAAAATCTGACCATCTTGAAATAATAGCTTACTACATACCCCCTCCATGTTGGAGGGGGTATGTAGTAAGCTACCGTCTAAGATTAGTCTTGCCCCTGATCGCCCTCTTCTTTGTCGTTGACGTCGACTTCAAGTACGGTACCGTCTTTTGCACTCACTTTAATCTGTTGCGTACCCACGACAACTTCGTAGACGAGCGTATTATTTTCATCGCTGAGTGTTGCGCTTGATGCGGTGCCACCCACTTTAGCTTCACCAGCAGCACGAGCTTGAGCAGCGCTAATAGTTGCTTTCGCTTGGAGCGTTTGTTGCTCTTGGGCATCTGACATCTCGACGTCCTTTTGGTCGTCCTTCGGTACCGCGTGTGTGACTACTGCAGTGTGTAGCAGAGAAGGCTGGCTTACCGGCACAGTAGTGTTGCTTGACGCGTATACAACGCCACCGACGATTCCAAGAGACAAAAGCGGCACCGCAAGCATACCCAATTTCCCTATATGTTTATTCATGTGTATTAACGTTACCTAGTAAGGAGCTTGTTTGCTCCTAATAGTAATACGCTACACATAAGGAGTTTCTTTCAAACCAATCTATTTCTCCAGGTCATTACGAGAATGAATAATAGAGTCATAAAAATGTGTGTGCGACAAAAGGAATTCGTGAGTTCTTTGGCCAAAATCAAATTCGTCTAGTATGAGTCCGAGTAGTATGCTCGCAAGGATAACCGATAATATGACCTTTGCTGTGGCGTAGCGATAGCCGCTTCGTGTGTTTCGAAATCCAAAGTATGCAGAGAGCGTAAAGAGTGTGAGCACACCAAGCCAGATGAAGGGAATATTTTGAGCCACATCTGCTATCTGACTCTGCTCCATTGCTGCCGGGGAAACTTCGCTATTGTCTATAAATACGAATATACCTACCGCAAACGCCATACTGCCTATCAACACCGACACGACCGCAAGGGTCCAAAAAACAGATCGCGTAAGTAAAAAGTGCCACCGCGGTTTCGGCGTCACACCTTGTGCCTGGAGTTTTTTTAGAATGTTGTCGGAGAGTTCGTTCATACAGAGTGATTATACTTCTAAGATCTTGGATTTTTTAATGTATTCTTTCAATTGTATTTTGCCGCGATTCAAATAGGTCGCAACGGTTCCCGAAGGTATGTGCAGTATGTCGGAGATCTCATCATAACTTTTCTCTTCAAAAAAGCGCAAAATAAGTACCGCTTTGTATGAAGGGTCGAGTGTGTCTATTGCAATACGAACGGCCTGACCCCGTCGGCGTACATCAGTGTCTCGGACTACGTCAAAGTCGTCTGCAATTTTTTCGAAAATTTCAAGGTCGGCTTCGTTCTCGATGGGTCGAGGTCGGTTCTTTTGTTTTCGAAAGTAACTGATAGTTTCGTTATGAACTATGCGATATATCCACGAACTAAAGGGGAGCGTGGGGTCATAGTCGTTGAGGCTGATATAAGCTTTGATAAAAGACTCCTGAAGTATGTCTTGTATGCTTGCAATGTCCCGTGCTCCAAGCCTCGAGATGTATCTCGACAGAGCTGCCTGATACTTCTCTACAAGGCCCGCATACGCGTGCCGGTCTAGAAGCGTTCTGGCAACGAGCTCTCGGTCGGTCAGGTTTCGAGTTGCAGTATTCACGGACACAAAAAGTATAGCAGGGTATCTGCTCTCTGATTAGTACGGTTTGCAAGATAGATTTCTTTCAGACTTACTAGCTGATATACCTTGTGACAAGGACTGCCACCGTTGCAACAATGCCCGACAGGCTCGCACCCCAGGCGAGGTCTACTGTGGTAATGAGTGCCGGCCAATCGCGAAGCGTCGCCTGGTTGGTAAGATCGTACGTACCGTAGGCCACGAGCCCAAACAGTGCGCCCAATACAAATATTTTAATAAAACTTTGCTGACCTTGCAGCGCGGGCAACACCACAAATAGCGTAAGCCCAAGCGCGTACAGTGGATAAAATAACAGAATAGGGGCTAGCTGTGGTGAACCCATAAGGTGACCGATTCGTGCGGTGTAAAAATTTTTAGCGAGATAGAGCCACGTTCCATCGAGCATGAGTAGTGGCAAAAACGAACTGACATACGCGATAAGCGAAGTTTTCATGTTAGTAGTATACGATACTCTTTGCACATGCAGCGGATTAAATTTTACGTGTATACTTTTACTAGTGAAATATGTAAATAAGGTTCTATATTTTGAAGTTCGAAAGAACGCGCGTTCGCTTTTTGCCGTCGTGCTTTTGATGCTGGGTATTGTCTGCTTCGACGTGCTTTCGCCATGGCCGTTTAAACTTCTTATCGATAATGTGCTCGCACAAGTGCCGCTCGATGCGGAAAGCCCTTTTTATTTTTTGCATACCCTTTTCCCAAGCTCCTATAGTTTAGGATTTTTTGCGGTGTTCATATATTTTATGAGCACGTTTGCGCTTGCGCTCACCGAATATCTTAAATCAGTATTTTCCAAACGAGTAATCAAAAATATTACAGCAGAGTTTTCAAAAGAGGCATTTAAAAGTCTCCAAACGATCGCAATAGGCTTTTTTAGTAAACAAAAGATAGGCGACTACATCTATCGGCTGGGCTACGATGTCTCTGCATTGGGAGAGTTACTTGAAGAGGGACTCCTGCCTCTCATTACCTCGATGCTGTACCTGATCATTACGATTGGCATCATGCTATACATCGACGTCAAGCTCACGCTGCTGTCTCTTATGGCACTTCCGTTTTTGGTTGGAGGATTGTTTGTTTTTAATAGGCGCATAGCCAGAGCCACCAAGCGATCGGAATTTTTTAACAGCGTTGCATACTCTTTTATCGAAGATACGCTCAACCATCTCAAAATTATCCAGGCATTTTCGCAAGAAAATAAGAAAACCCAAGCATTTGATAAACGCATCGAGACATCACTTCGAAACGAAACGGTAGCATACCGACTCGACTTTCTCCTGTCTCTTATCGTTGGCGCAATTATCTCGGTGAGTTATTCAATCGTCATACTCTACGGCATACACTCAGTGTTTAGTGGTGAACTTTCAACCGGATTGCTCATAGTATTTATTCTCTACTTGGATAATTTGACTAACCCGACTTTGTCAATTATCTATGCGATAACTGCTCTGAGAACCGCGTCCGTAAAAATTTCTCGTATGGAGGATTTTTTTAGTACCCATTCTCACTTGGACTATCATAAAGGTAAAGTACAAAAGCTTACGGGGTTGGATATTCGTTTTGAGCATGTGTCCCTTGAGCTTCGAGGAAAAAAGAAAATACTTGACGATGTGTCTTTTACTATTGAAAGTGGAAAACGAACGGTCATTTTTGGGGGTAGCGGCTCGGGTAAAACATCCATAGCAAACTTGCTTATGCGCTTCATCGATACGCCAACGAAAGGACGTATTTTTATCGGGGGCACCCCCATTGAAGAGTATGATATCTCTGCGTTGCGCGATACGATAACGTACGTGCCTCAGGAAATAACGCTGTTCGATGATACCGTACGAAATAATATTGTTTTCGGGAATGCCCACCACTCGCTCGAAGACGCTCGAAGAGCCGCAAAAAGAGCCGCAGCAGATGAGTTTATTAAAAAACTACCCGACACCTACGACTTTAAAGTGGGGGAGAGCGGGAACTTTCTCTCCGGCGGTCAGCGCCAGCGCCTCATGTTGGCGCGAGCATTTATGAAAGAAGAAGCCGAAATACTAATTTTTGACGAACCTTTCGCGGCGCTTGATGTACATAGTCGCCGCACAGTGCTTGAAAATGTACGTGAATTTTCTGATAAAAAGACACTTCTTATGATTTCAAACGTCTTTGAGGTTATAGACACTGCTGACAACATCATTGTTATCAATAGAGGCAAGCTACTCTTTAGCGGCCCAAGCAGCAGACTCCCAAAAGAAATATCACTCTATAAAATGATAGCCGACAGTGAGCATGACCCGGAGGAATAAAAATTATTGCACCTCTTTTTCAAAAAACGCCCAATCAAGACTTTGGAAGTTGCCACTTTTTTTGCAGGTCTCGTCCATCCCGGTTGCAAGTTGCAGCGTGCCGCCAAATTGTGTCGGGTGCCAACCTTGAGCACCAAGTTTGTTGAGTGTGCACGGGTCGGCCGACTCAACTATTTTATACTGGTAGGTAGCCGGTTTAGTCACTTCGTTTGCGGGTGCGTCACTTTGCGATGTGTTCGGGTTTAAAGCATCTTCAGAGCCAAGCAAGTTTGACTTTTTTAAAGAATTTGAAAATCCGCTAATAGAAATTGCAGAGTTGAATGTTTGGGGTAAGACATCCGCCCCTTCTTTTTGTGCCAATACCCGCAACACCCATTCTCGAGGTGTTTGGTAATTGTACACAACAACGACAGCGCAAATCGCCACATAAAAACCTGCCATTGATATAAAAATTGATTTGCTCATATCTAGATGTTTAAAGTATACACCAGAGTTTTGCTGTAAAGTTTTTTAAGCTACACACGATCGGACAACGGTTACATTCAAAAACGAAGGGACGATGTTTTTTGAAGACATCGTCCACTTCGAGCCTCCCATGAGTGGCCCTTCTTTTTGATGAGGACCTTGATTGCTGTGACGATAAAATCGACACCTCAACCGTACGTTACGGAACGATCTATTACTGTACCAAAAGTGGCGTGTGCGTTGGATGAGGGCAAAAGCAGAGTTCGAGAGGTTGAGTTTCGAGCGTTTTTTGGGTATTGTGTCCCTACATTGCAGGGTTTCCTGTAATAATTGCGGGATCGTCTAATGGTAGGACAACAGACTCTGAATCTGTTTATCTAGGTTCGAA
>JAYVXZ010000122.1:0-10278 GCA_043784715.1 Candidatus Adlerbacteria bacterium | reverse complement strand
AAGAAAAAACCGTAGAGCTGGTAAGGCGACTGCAGTTCCTTAGTCAAGGATGTTGAGGGCCGTAAGTACGTGTTGGCTGAAGTATTTTTCGAATGTTCGAGGATTTAGGCAAAAGAGTATCCTGAGGTTCACCTTTGCCCGCCGTTTCGATGTACACTGCCTCAAACGGCAGAGTTATTTTCGAATATAGCGCCGGAAATTGTACGCGAAACCCGACATTGTCAACACGAAGAATTTTTACCGCATGGACATACCATTCCTTTTGCTGTCCGGTGAATACGACGGGCGGAAAGGAATGGACAATGCTGAAGGAAAAATCTCCCTCTGCACAGCTGCCGACAATAGTCGGATGAGCAGGAGCTCGAGCAATTTCAACCATCTGTTTGTGTGCTGCATATAGTCCTCGTGCCAACGGACAGACAATACCATGCAGCGGCGGCAAACTGAGTAAGGTTGTGTCGGCGGTGCTGTCGTCGAAGTTTGCGTGAGCGCCCGCTCCCGGCGTCAAAAGCAGCAGAGCTATCGCAAGCATTTTTAACGAACGCATATTCTTCCCTCCAAATAGCCAAAATACACAATGCACCATATTACATTTTCTGTCAATAGGACCGGGTATAAAAAAAGGACCGTTAGGGTCCTAGGGAAGGCTTGCGGTAAATGCCGGTGATAGTTGCAATGTTGCCATATGTTGCAATCACAGCAAGCATGCTTGCGCTGAGCAGGCAGCTCGTAGCTACTCTCCAGGGCCAGAGGAATGGCTCGAACAGATCGGTCGTTCGCATAACAGGCACCTCCATGTCAAGTTCGTGAATTTTTTCTGGAACATCATGCCACACACCCGTTGTGGCATCTAGCTCTATAGTTCTCATGATACCCTCCGTTGCAGCTACTTATATAGTCCAGCTTGTTGGTGGATTTGTCAAACACTGATGAGTAACAAAATAAAAAACCGCAGAGGCTAGTCTTCCTGTGCGGATGGTATTGGGGTTGTTCGGCGGGGAACGACGATTTCGATCTTTCCGGTCCTAAGATTGTGCCGAGTTTTTTCCGCGATGCCCGTTGCATTGATGGAGAAATATGGTTCTCGCATTGCCCGAACGCCGCGTAATGTGAATTTTTTCTTTTTCTTCACCTCAGTGAGTAGTGCCTCCATGATCTTGGTGCGACTTGGCGAGTACTCTACTCGCAGCAAGTCTTCGCGCCCTATTTTGCGAAGTTTATCCACGAGCTTTCGGTCGCTGAGGTTGGTCACTATCTGCATGAGCTCTGACCAGGACAGTACGGCCGCTTCGTGCGTAATCTTTTTCTTTTTGCCCTGCGTGAGCGCTGCGCGATTTGGCTCGACGTATTCGTGAATAGCTGCTGCGAGATTTGCCGCTTTACGTTCAAGTTTACGAAGTACTTGGGCGCTCTTTCCTTGTAGTTCAGCAATGCGTTTGTTTAGATAGCGAGTCTCACTACCATGTTCTTTCAAAATTCCTTGGTGGAGCGACTCAAAAGCAAAGAGCTCCTTTAAGTTTGTCGGCGGTACAAGTTTTTTTGTCGGCTTGATAGGCTGCGCCTTCGACTTTTTAACCCGGTTGGGCGCCGAAGCGTCATATGGCCCATCTTCATCATCCTCAAGATGTGAGACCACCTGCTCTGCCATCGGAACCTCCTAAAGATCAGTTCGACCCCACAGTACTCTACACGAATGTATATAAAATGAATTAAAAAGGCGGCTGGGGTATTACCCAGCTGCCTTTGTGATCGGATTCTTGTCCGATCGTTCGTATCAACGCCATCCATGATGACCCCACCCGCCACCATGATGACCGGGCCAAGGTCCGCCGCCGCTCCACCCGCCGCCATGATGACCCCAACCGCCACCGCCACGACCGCAGTCGATGCACAGGTTTAGGCTGCCACCACCTCCATAGTATGGGGGTGGTGGCGCATAATAGCGAGGAGCAGCATAGTACTCGCCGCTATTGTAATAGGTTGGTGGAGCTGCATAACCATAGCCGCCGGAAGTCGTCGCATACCCGCCACCTTCCGGGTATGCGACGCAACCTTGTAACAAAAAGGCTCCGAGAACCGTAAGGCAAGTAAGAGTACTACGCATAAATTCCTCCTGTTTGAGAGCCAAGCTCTATTGTACAACTTTATAGTCTTAAGTCAACTAGCAATCGGTACTAGTTACGACTATGTTCGGATTCTTTACTATACAAAAGAGTTCTATCAAAAAAGCAATAGACAAGCGGGGCATTTGCAGTATAACGGGGCAGCATGAGTACTGTCGTCGAAGAGCTCGAAAGAGGAGGGGAGATATCAATTATTGCGCTCGTGAACGCGCTCATGGCACAGGCACACGCGAGCCGTGCCTCTGACATCCACATCGACCCGAGCGTCAGTGACGTCCGCGTTCGATATCGCATAGACGGTGTGCTGCAGGAGGCGTATCGTTTGCCGAAAACCATTCACTCCGAAATTATTTCGCGCATCAAGGTGATGGCAAGCTTGCGCACCGACGAACATCAGGCGACCCAGGACGGGCGCTTTCGGTTTGTCTTTTCCGACACTGAAGACTTTATAGACATGCGCGTTTCGGTGGTCCCGACCTACCACGGCGAGAATGTGGTCATGCGCATCTTGGCCGACAAGGCCGAACATTTTACGCTCGCGATGCTCGGGTTTAGCCCAAGCGACGAAAAGAAAATCCTTAATGCTATAAAAAATCCAAACGGCATGATACTTGCCACCGGCCCCACCGGCTCGGGCAAGACGACGACGCTGTACACGCTCATTAAGCTCCTCAACCAAGAAGCAGTTTCTATTTTGACCATTGAAGACCCTATCGAGTATTCGGTTTTTGACATCACCCAGATGCAGGTCAACCCGCGAGCAGGGCTCACCTTCGCCAACGGCTTGCGTTCTATCTTGCGCCAAGACCCGAACATAATTATGGTCGGCGAAATCCGCGACGCCGAAACTGCATCGATTGCAGTAAACACGGCGCTCACGGGACACTTGCTTTTATCGACGCTTCATACAAACGACTCGGCCACGACGCTACCTCGGTTGCTCGACATGGGTATCGACAGCTACCTTGTAGCCTCCACCGTGAACGTTGCGATAGCACAGCGATTGGTCCGTAAAATCTGTAAAAGTTGCAAAAAGAGCATCAAGGTGACGCAAGTTGTAGCTGACACCCTCTCCAGCGTACCGCTCAAAGTCCCGGTGGCGGTTGGCGAAGTGCTGTGGGGTGGCACGGGGTGTAACGATTGTAATGGCACCGGTTACTCGGGTCGCGTGTGCATTAACGAAGTGCTGGTGGCAAACGACGAGATCCGCGATGCGATTTTGCGCAAAGCGTCCGCAAGCGAAATTCGAAAAATCTCCATCAAAAACGGCATGACCACCATGCTTGAAGATGGATTCGACAAAGTGCGCGCGGGGTATACGACGGTCGAAGAAGTCCTGAGAGTTGTCCATGAATAATTTACTTAAAATAACGAGCTATACTTCGATACGATTTTCGCAGATGAGCGATGCGGTTTCGCGCATGCAGTCGCCTAAGTTTTCGCTGAAGGAGCAAACTTATTTTGTGAAGCGCTTGGCGTTTTTGATCAACGCGGGTGTGCCGTTGGTAGAAAGTCTGTACATTTTAGGCGACCAGATGCGCGCGATGGGTCACATCATCATTCTACAGAAAATTATCCATGACACGTCAAACGGTCAGACACTTTCGCGCAGCTTCGCAAAATTTCCAAAAATATTCAACGAATTCAGTGTACAAATAATTAAAGTCGGCGAGTCCAGCGGCACCCTATCGCAAAACCTCGAGTATCTAGCCGAGGAATTGAAGAAACGCCAAGCGCTACGCAGTAAAGTGATTGGCGCGTTTATATACCCGGCACTTATTACTTCGGCAACGTTCGGTATCACTATCTTTTTGACAGTGTTTCTTTTCCCAAAAATAATGCCGGTGTTTTCGAGCCTGCACGTGAAGCTTCCACTGTCGACCCGCATGATGATAGCGACGAGCGACCTGGTCAGCCATTGGGGCTTTCTTTTGACGCTAGGGGTAATCGCGCTTATAGTCGCGTTTACGGTGGGTCTTAAAAAAAACGTGCGCTTCCACTTTTTATTCGACCGCATCATTTTGCGTGCGCCCTTATTTGGCAAAATGATTCGTTTTTACAACGTATCAAATGCCTGCCGCACACTCGGGCTATTGCTTAAAAGCGGCTTGCGACTGTCCGAGGCACTCTTGGTAACTGGAGACACCACCAAAAACCTAGTCTACAAAAAAGAATTTTTGCATCTGTCTGACGTGGTGAATCGCGGAGAGAAAATATCTTTGTATCTCACAAAGCGCAAAGAGCTTTTCCCGGACATCATGGGGCACATGGTCGCGGTGGGCGAGCGGAGCGGCACTCTTTCGGAAACGCTGGTGTATTTGTCACAGATGTACGACGCCGAAGTCGAAGACTTTACTAAAAATATTTCAACTATTATAGAGCCGGCGCTCATGATTGTGATGGGTATTATGGTCGGGTTTATCGCTATTTCTATCATCACGCCGATTTATGGCATCACGCAAAACCTCCATGCATAGTCGCGGCTTTACATTGCTTGAAGTTATCGTAGTCCTTGCTATTTTGACAGTGCTTCTTGGTATGACGGTTTTTATGAGCATGGATTCGTTTCGAAGTACGGCGAAGCGCTCTGAGCAGGCCGAGGTCGTGACGCTCCTGCAAAAAGGAAGGAGCCACTCGATGGGGAATATCAATGGGGTCAGATGGGGCTTGTGCGCCGACACTGTGCTTAAGCAATATGTTTTGTTTCGAGGTACTTACATTTCCGGTGCTTCGACAAATGAGCCTATGAACATGGATGCCGGAGTTACTATTTCCTCGTCTCCCTCGACGTTCCTGTGCAGCAGTGGTGGGCAGGTTTTTACGCAACTGTCTGCGACGACAAGCAGCACCACTGTCACGCTTACTCAAAACGGTCGTGCGTCGACCATTTCCATAAACAATGAAGGCACTATCGATTGGTAAAAATATAAGTAGGGGCGGAAGTACTCTGGAGATACTCATTGCTTTTACGATACTCACCCTTACGCTATCGGCAACTGCGATGGTTATTTTTGGCAACCAATATGCGGCACTCGCAGCCCAACGTAACCAAGAAGCACTGTACAAAGCGCAAGGACAACTTGAGGACGCGCGCGCGACGGCTAGGCTCGACATCAACCTGGTCAACGCAACAACGTCGAGTGAGGCAAATGGGTCGCTGGTATATACGAAGTCGCTCACCGTATCGCAAATTGACCTCTTTAAAAAACAAGCGACCAGCACCGTGTCCTGGACCCAAAACGGCCGCGTGCTCAGTGTGACGCTTTCGACGATACTTGGCGACGCTTCAAATGTACAAGGCGGCAGCACCTGCAGTTCGGTGTTGACGGGCAACTGGAATAATCCGCAGTTGGGAAGCGCAGTGGATATTGGCAGTAACCCGAGCGGCAACCCTATTACCGGACTGCAAGTATTTAACAAAAAAATATATCTCTCGACCGCGAACACACACGGCCACAACGACGACTTTTATATTTACGACACCTCCGTGACACCAACGAGCCCAACGCTTGTCGGGAGTATCGATGCTAATGGGCTGACGCCGGGGCTTAATGCTGTAGCTATTGCCTCAACGTCCGCGGGAATCTATGCGTACGTTGCGAACGCGAACCCGTCCAACTGGAATACATGCAACGCGAGCGCTTCGTGCGCGCAAGTGCAAGTAATTTCAGTCAGCAACCCGGCGAGCCCCTCTGTCGTTAAAAATATTAAGATCCCCGCAACAAGTACTCCTTTTGTCGTAGGCACCGGCGGTCAGGCAATAGGGAACACGGTCGCTTACAAAAATGGCTATTTGTATATTGGCCTCACTAAAACCGGTAGCGGCCCGGAGTTTGTAATCTACGACGTTGGCGCTGCTGCGGGCAGCCCGACTAACCCTAAATATGTCGGCAGTTACACGGTCGGGCGTGGTATCAACAACATTGCGGTCTCACGTGGCTATGCTTACTTGGCAACGAGCGACAACACGCGCGAAGTGCTGGTACTCGATGTCCATACCCCAAGCGCACCAACTGCGGTCGGGCTGTTTGATGCCTCGGGGAGCTCGGGCTTTGGTGCGGGATACTCGCAAGCGATTGTCGGCAATACACTGTACTTTGGGCGCAATTATGTAAGCAATGCGCCTGAGTTTTACGCACTCAACATTACGACGCCCGCTTCGACGCTGGCGGTCGTAGCGTCGCTCGATGTTGGCACGCCGGCAAGTACGCAGAGCATCAACGGGCTAACGATTCGTAATAATTTGGCATTTTTTGTTACGACAAGCTTTTTGCAAATTTATAATATCGCAAATATTCAAAACCCGGTGCTTATTAAGTCGTTCGATATTTCCAGCAACGGTTCGGTAGGTGCCGCCTCTGGGTGCGAAGGCAATTACCTCTACGTCGGCGCCTACCGAGGTAATAACGACAAAGGCGTTATATACGCGGTGTACCCCGGACCATAATATGAACCAAAAAGGATTTACGCTAATCGAGACACTACTGTATATCGCGCTCTTGGCAATGTTGCTTAGTGGTGTAGTCGTCGCGTCCTATCAGCTGATAGACTCGGCTCGAAAAATCGATTCAAAAAATACGACCGAGCAGGAAGGCAACTTTGTGATACGCAAAATCGACTGGGCACTTAATGGGGTGACTACCATAACGCAGCCCACAGCCGGGGCACCGTATGCTTCGACGCTCGACATAGTAAGCAATCTCGGTACGCACGTTGTGGTTCGCTACAACGCGGGCACGCGCAAAATCGAAATGAGCGAAAATGGTGCGCCATATCAGCCGCTGACCACTGTCAACGCGTCAACGACTCGTTTGCAGTTTCACTACTTGGCTTCCAACGGGTCAGCGCTGAGCGGAATAGAAGCGAGCAGTACGATAGACGTGTTCGTTTTTTATACGAAAAAATATATACGAAAATGAAACCCCGCGGATTCATAGCATTGATGTCGGCGATTATCATCTCAGGCGTTTTGCTTATGGTAGCTGCTGCAGGAAGTTTGGCTGGGTTTTATACGCGCTCCACTGTGGTAGATGCCGAGCTTAAAGAGCGAAGCGTTGCCGCTGCTGACGCGTGCGCCGACCAAGCGCTTGTGGGCCTAGCTATTGACCAAAATTATGCAGGTAAAGAAGTGCGGGTGTTAAACACCCTGGACCGCTGCCAGATAAGCGCGGTCACAACGAGCGGCATTCAAAAAATTTTTACTGTGCAAGCTACCTCAAACGCTATGGCGGTGACGAACTTGCGGATTGTGTACGCAACGAGCACTCAGTTGGTGCTGACGTGGCTCGAAGTGCCCTAAAAAGTGGGTTTAGATGTACAAGGAATTTCCAAAAAGGCAATATTGCATTACGTAAGCGTCGCAGTAGACTCCGCTAGTGTAAGAAGATTACAAGCTCATTATTTAGCTAGTTTTAAGACATATGCAAAAACGATTTTTAAAGAAAGCAACGCGCCTGCAAGCCGGTGGGCACGGTTTTACTCTTATTGAAATTCTCGTCGTTATCGGTATCATCGCTATTCTTGCGACGATTGTTATCATCGCTATTAACCCGGCGCGCCAGTTCGCCCAAGCTCGAAACACTCAGCGTGAGTCAAACCTCAACACTATCCTCAATGCAATTGGGCAGAACATCGCAGACAATAAGGGAACATTTACTTGCGCTGGCGTTGGCACTGCACCAGCAGCAGCTACGGTCGCAATTGGTACTGGTACAGTGAACTTAGGTTGCCTTGTACCAACGTATATTCCATCTGCTATCCCAACGGATCCAACAGGCGGTACGGCTATAGACACGAAATACACGGTCGCTATGGACGCGCTTGGACGGTTTACTGTTTGCGCACCTAACTCAAGCGAAGCTGCGCTTGGCGCACCTGCGGCGTTGTGCGTAACTCGATAATCGTTTCCCAAAGTTCGCTAAAACCTCGCACACTTGTGCGGGGTTTTATCTTGTAAAAAGCCTGGGCTGCTAGGCTAAACTCGACTATTGCTACACTTCCACTTTGGGTTAACAAGTCATCTGACGGCTAAATTGTTTGCTATAGTTACTGTATCTATGAAACCCTCTTTTAGATTTTCTCTTGGTAAGAAGCGGTCGTTTGGTTTTACGCTCATCGAACTTCTAGTGGTCATCGCTATTATTGGGGTGCTTGCGTCTATTGTGCTTGTCTCACTTAGCGGTGCGCGTACTAAAAGCCGCGACGCCGCTCGCGTTGCCTCTTTGCATGAAATGGCAAAGTTGGTGGCGATTTACGACACTGACCCCGCAAATGTTTTTTGGACTACTCCTGCGGCGACAGCGCAATGTACCACGGCCTACACTTCGGTTGGAGGGTGCTTAGGTATAGGGCGTTCGGGCTCGGCCATAGCAACAAACTACGATCGATATAACGACATTATAACGCCGGGAGCAGCCAACGCATGCAAAGGGACTGCCGCAGGTGCCTCAATATCCAGCGCCACCTGCCAATATTCGCTTGCAAATACGGCTGGGGGGAGGGTCGCCGAATAGTCAAAATTTTGAAATTTGCTCGTACCTCGAAGTGGGCTCAGGCCGACTCGTTCCAGGGTTAGTGATGGTGAGTAGTAATACAAGCGGTGGGGTAGTGTAGGGCTGCAATTAATCAATTTGAGTTGAGCGTTTTGTAAAACAGGTACAGTGACGTACATTAAGAAGTACGTTACATGGATAGGATTAAGCAGTTTGGTCAAAATACTTTTTCGTCTCTTTCAATTCGAAATTACCGGCTCTATCTTTTAGGGCAGACCATTTCGTTGTCGGGTACGTGGATGCAAACGATTGCTCAGGGGTGGTTGGTGCTCCAAATTACTCACTCCGGGACGCAGCTCGGCATCGTTGTAGCCTTGCAGTTTTTGCCGCTGCTCTTTTTTGGGCCATGGGGCGGGCTCATTGCCGACCGTTATAACAAGCGACGCATACTGTTTTACACGCAAACAGGTTTTGCTGTTGTGACACTGTGTTTGAGTATTCTGGTGCTCAGCGGGGCGATACAATTGTGGGAGCTGTATCTTTTTTCGTTTTTGTTTGGCATCGGGCGCGTGTTCGACAACCCCGCTCGACAAACGTTCGTCACCGAAATGGTAGGGTCCGACCATCTTAAAAATGCAGTGAGCCTCAACGCAACGGTCAATAATTTAGCGCGAGCGGTTGGGCCGTCAATTAGCGGCATACTCATAGCGGGCGTAGGTATTGGTTTTTGTTTTTTAATAAATGCGCTGTCTTTTTTAGGAGCAATATATATGCTTTATTTGATGCGTGCGAGCGAGCTCCATACCGCAAAACCAACTGCGAAAGGCCCGGGTGAGCTGAAAGAAGGGTTTCGCTATGTGCTTGCGACTCCACTCATCCGCAACACGCTCATCATGATGGCGCTTGTTGGCACCTTTGTATTCGAATTCCAGGTAAGTCTGCCGATTTTTGCTCAACACACGTTCCATGGTGACGCTGTAAGCTATGCGCTTTTGATGTCGGCGATGGGTTTTGGTTCGGTAGTGGGCGGATTGTTTGCTGCAGGACGCAGCACCATTGCACCCCAGCAGTTGCTTTTCTTCCTCTTTTTTTCAGCCATGAGTTTGCTCGCTGCTGCGAGCATGCCGACGCTCCAATTCGCTGCCGCGGCAATGGTTGTGGTTGGGTTCTTTACTATTAACGCAACGTCGCTTGCGAACACTATGATCCAGCTTGAAAGTGTGCCGTCGATGCGTGGGCGGGTCATGGCACTATGGTCAATGGCGATGATGGGCTCAACGCCAATCGGCGGGCCTATCGTGGGCTTCGTTGGCGAATACGCTGGTGGCAGGTGGGGAGTCGCTTTGGGCGGTTTGGCGGCACTCGCGGCAGCCATATTTGGATTCCTGACACTGCGGCAAAAACCCGAAGCAAATATCCCCAAGAGCGTGCAAGTAGCCGCCGAAGTCGCAACGGGTGAGCACGCGAAGCATGTATGAGGCGTATAAAAAACAAAGTATGCTCTGTAACCTCATGAATACTTCACTCTAACTTTGGGAGACTGAGCAAATGCATATAAACGCGCGGTATGAATACTTCAGTCCTCACTAATGATGAACACTACAGGCTTTTGGTCGAAAACATAACGGACTACGCAATAATCACTTTAGATACAGAAGGGAATA
>JAYVXZ010000121.1:0-3215 GCA_043784715.1 Candidatus Adlerbacteria bacterium | reverse complement strand
CGAGTCTATAGCACTAGAAGAATGGAAGGTCTATTTGGAATGGCACCTAATCAACGAGTCGGCCCCTATTTTGTCAGAGGACTTTGTGCGCACCAGTTTCGACTTCTATGGCAAGACGCTGACCGGTAGCAAGCAGATGCGCGCAATGTGGCGACGCTCCTTGGGTGCCGTCAACGGAAACCTTGGCGAAGTTTTAGGTAAAATATATGTACAGCGCCACTTCACAAAGCAGGCAAAGCGCCGCATGGAAACGCTCGTGGACGATTTGTTTGACGCGTACGAGGATCGTATCAAAAGTCTCGACTGGATGACTCCAGCTACAAAAAAGAAGGCAATACATAAGCTCCATGTAATGAACTACAAGATAGGCTTCCCTAGTAAATTCGAAACCTACAAAGGCGTAAATATTTGCCCGGACGACTTCTTTGGCAATATCACCCGCAGTCACGAGTTCCATCACACAAAGAGCATGCGCCGACTGCAAAAGCCGGTGGATCGCGCTGAGTGGTTTATGACGCCGCAAACAGTCAACGCCTATTGCCAATTCAACCTTAACGAAATTGTATTCCCTGCCGCAATTTTGCAGCCCCCTTTCTTTGCGATGGCTGGCGACGACGCGGTCAACTACGGTGGCATCGGCGCAGTCATTGGCCACGAGATTACGCACGGTTTCGACGACCAAGGCTCTAAGTTTGACGCAAAAGGCAATATGAAAGCGTGGTGGAGCACTGCCGACAAAAATCGCTTTACTAAAAAAGCTGAAGTAATGGTCAAGCAATTCAATTCCTCTGAAGTTTTGCCCGGCGTTAAAGCAAACGGCCAGCTGACCTTGGGTGAGAATATCGCCGACCTCGGCGGCGCCTCTATAGCGTTTGACGCTTTCCTTAAACGGCTTAAAAAAACGGGACGCAAGGACATTGACGGTTTTACCCCAGAGCAGCGCTTCTTCCTTGGATTTGCACAGTCCGAGCAGGAAATTGCACGCGAACAGTTTGTAAAAATGATAACACTTGTCGACCCGCACGCTGCAGGCCACTTACGCGTCAACGGCCCGGTATCAAACCTCGACGCATTTTACACTGCATTTAACGTCCAAAAAGGTGACAAACTCTATCGTGACCCAAAAGACCGCGCAAAGATTTGGTAATTGTCACGATAAACTCGGCGGAGTTAGCGCATAGTGCTTTTTGGACCGTACCCTCGATGTCCCACAACGTCCAAAAAGTGCAATGTGCCAACTTATCACTTCCAATCGATAGGCTTTTTATTGTGCGATAGTAAATACTCGTTTGCTTTTTTGAAGTGGTCGCAGCCGAAAAAGCCGTGGTAGGCGGAGAAGGGCGACGGGTGTGCGGCTTCGAGCACGAGGTGGCGGGTTCGGTTAATGTGGGCGCCTTTGTTTTTGGCGTAATTCCCCCACAACATAAATACTAGGTTATTCCGCTTATCTGACAGTGCCTTCACAGCGGCGTCGGTAAAATCCTCCCAGCCTTTTGCCTGGTGCGAGCCGGGCAAGTGCGCTTTAACCGTAAGTGTGGCGTTGAGCAGGAGTACGCCTTGCGTGGCCCAACGAGACAAATCGCCGCTTTTATTTTGCATTGCTTGTCCAAATTCAGCGTTGATTTCTTTAAAAATATTTTGTAGCGACGGCGGAAGTTTGGTACCTTCGTCGACAGCGAAGGAAAGTCCATTTGCTTGCTTAGGCCCGTGGTATGGGTCTTGTCCTAAAATAACTACCTCGACCTTCTCAAACGGACATAGGTCAAATGCGCGGAAAACATTTTTGGGAGCCGGATACACAGCGTCCTTTTTATATGCCTCGCGTACGAACGTCGAAAGTTCTTTAAAATATGGCTTTTCAAATTCCGGAGCAAGTTCTTCCTTCCACGACGGCTCTATTTTTACTTCCATACCTTTGGCTATTTTTGCACAATGTCGTGCCGAAGTACCTGTGTCCCGTCTTCGTTAAAATGGAATGATGCGGTAAGTACTTTGCCGCTGAGCACCAGCGGGAGCCAGTATTCGTCGTCTATCCACATTTGAGCATAGGGTATAGCATCAAACGAAAACCACTGTGGTGCCATCTCGTCGCTCTCGGTTGGCTCACCTTCCCATATGTGCGTGGTGTACGCGTTGCAATAAATGTCCCAGTCGGGCTTATGTTCAAACGAAAAGTTAATTTCAGCAGCCTCTTGAAGGTCTTTTTCTTGTACGACAACGCCTATCTCCTCATGCGCTTCACGCACTGTTGCCGCCGTAACAGTTTCACCCGGTTCGATTTTGCCGCCGGCACCATTAAATTTCCCTTCCCCAAAGCCTCGCTTTTTCATCGCAAGACAAATTTCCCTTGTGTTCGGTTTTATAAGAAAAAGTAGGGTAACATTTTTCATAATTTATTTTTATCGCATTTCAAGCGCTAATATAATTTTCTTTTGTTCAACACCTCCGCGGTTATAGCCGCCCATTTTGCCGTCGCTCCGTATGACCCGGTGGCATGGGATTTTGGGGTTAAAGTTATGCGACATGATGGTGCCAACAGCACGAGCCGCATCCGGTTTCCCGGCTTTAGTCGCAACTTGTTTGTAAGTCATCGTTTTGCCTTTAGGGATTTTGGCAACAATTTCGTACACCTTTTTGGCAAAGTTAGTTTGGAAGACCTTCGCCGCTTTTTGCGGGTTTACCCCGCTGAGTCGAAGATTTTTTGCGGGGCTAGAAGAGTTGGCCAGTGGGTTCTGTTTCATCTTTTTTTAGTACTGTTCGAGTAAAAGGTTCTTTTTTAATAGAAGCGGGAACATTTTTAAATGAAGGCATGCTGTTCATTTTGCCAAGCGACGACTCAACCGCGGCTCGATACGTGCAATAGTCGCACGAGCTCGAAGACGGTGGGAGCTCGGTACCGTTGAGACAGTTCTTTAAATCAACCAGCGTCCCGTCTATCCAGTCGGTCGAGCCTTTGTACGGCACGAGGGTTAACTCGAAGTCGAGCCTCCCGTCGAACGCATTGCGGTCTCGGGTTGCGTTGGCGTAAAACCAATACCCCATGTCTGAAACTTTGAAGCCATTTTGTCTGAGCAGCCATTGGTATACCTCGAGCTGGCGCTTGTAGCCTCGATGCCAGTCCTCGTCCAGCGATTCGATCTTGCCGTCCTTGCTGGTTGCCTTGTAGTCGATAACTATCAACTCTCCTTCTTTATTGACCCAGATATCGTCAACGC
>JAYVXZ010000120.1:0-3232 GCA_043784715.1 Candidatus Adlerbacteria bacterium | reverse complement strand
CTTTCCTTTGCCCAGCGGCGGTTGCCGTCTAAAATTATCCCGATACAAGTTGGAGGTGTTTGCATACCTTTACATTGAGTTAGTACTAGAGATGGTACAGCACTTCAATTGCAAAATGAAATAAATCCCCTGCCGCCTTTGTAGTAGTTACTGAGAGCGGCGATTATACGCACTCTCGCCCGGGAGTAATTAACAAGTAGTAATACTAACTAATATGAAAAATAGAACAGCAACAATGACCGCATTAGCATTAAGTATCCTCGCGGGTCTTGGTGCAGGTATTGCCGGGATGGCGAGCGCTCAGACATCCGGCGTCGCACCAGCCGCAGTTGTCGATACTAGCGCTGTCAGTCCAGCAGTAACCAGCGCAACAATCGCAACAGCGCCTGCGACGACCGTCACTACCAAAACTCGTCCGAAAGGTCATAGGCCAATGGGCCAGGATGGTACCATCACGGCGATAAACGGCACAACTATCACGATGCAGGAAGAGGCAGACGAAGGAGGCGCAGTCTACACCGTTGACGCGAGCGGCGCAGCATTCAGCAAAGACGGCGCTACCGCAACGATCTCGAGTTTAGCCGTTGGCGACAAAGTTTTCGTTGACGGCACCGTAAGCGGCACAAACGTCACCGCAACGTCAGTATCGCTCGGACACCCCGGACACATGGGCGATCGCGGCGGAACACAAGGTCAATAAAATTGAATAGCACGAAGCAAAAAGGAGCCCTCGCAACAACCGGGGGCTTTTCTTCGTATAGTAAAGATGAGTGAAATATTTTCATACGCGCCGGTGTACTATATATGGTGACTGACTTTAGCGCGATGAACGCGAGCGACCCGTCTCAACTCCCCCACGAGGAGGACGAAGTGATAGCAGAAAAAGTGCAGGGTGGAGACTCGGAGCTTTTTGGCATCCTCATTGAACGCTATGAGACAAAACTTTTACGCTATGGTCGAAAGTTCCTTGCCAACCCGGACGATATCGTCGACATCGTCCAAGAGGTGTTTATCAGCGCATACCAACATATCCAGAGCTTTGACACCGCACATAAATTTTCGCCGTGGGTGTACCGTATCGCGCACAACGCCTTTGTAAACGGTTTGCGTAAGCACTCTCGAAACCCGCTCCTATTTGTAGACTTCGATACTTTCCTTGCGCACCCGGTATACGAGGATCCGAAAGACAAAGAACGCGAACAGGAGGAAATGAAAGTGCTTATTGAAATGGGGCTCGAGCTGATAGCGCCGAAGTACCGCGAAATTCTTATCCTGTATTATTTAGAAGAGATGCCGTACAAGGATATCGCCGAAGTACTCCAGGTCCCCGTCGGTACGGTCGGCATTCGTGCAAAACGTGCAAAGGAAGCGCTGCGAGCAGTATATAAAACAATGCAAATCGACTATGGAGCATAACACTATGAAAGAAAAAATTTTGGAAAAGATACGGAATGACAACGTGTCGATGTACTCGCGCGGCTACTTTTTGCTCCGCTTGGTAGGACTTGCGGTAGTGTCTCTTTCAGTACTTTTGATAACCATATTCATTTTCAATTTTATCTTCTTTGGCTTAAGGCTCAACGGACACGAATCTCTCCTGTCGGCGGGACCGCGCGGACTCTTGCTCTTTTTACATGTATTCCCTTGGTTCTGGCTCGCTCTGGACTGTGTCCTCATACTTGGATTGGAGTGGATGCTTCGGCATTTCCGCTTCGGATATCGGATACCTGTGTTGTACTTGCTTGCCGGACTCTTGCTTGTGGCATTGCCGCTCGGACTTGTGCTCGACCGGGCAACGTCTTTTAACGACCGCGTACTTTCGCGAGCAGACCACCACCGACTCCACGGAGCAATTGGGAATTTTTACCAGGGCGCCCGACATGCCCCACCTCCGGGAAGAGGCAACTGCCGGTGTACCATTGTGTCTATCGGCACGTCGACGCTTGGCGCTGACGACATCGACCCAGACAAGACGACCCACCTTACTCTCGTTTTGCCGCCCGGATACTCTTCTTCCTCATTCGCAGTTGGCGACGTCGTGTTCGTTGCCGGGGACCGCATCGGCGACATTATTGAAGCTTTTGATATAAGCCGGCTACCCGCTGGAGTGCCTCCACAACACGACGATCGAAGATAATGTCTCGTTTTTTTGTATTGTCGGTGAGGTTTTTATTTTAAAATACTGCTCGAAGCGCTTGGTTGATATACCGCTACTGAAATAGTGAGCGATGGGCGTCGGTGGTCATGGAAGTAGTAGCTGCCAATTTTGTTAAATTGGACGCGGTATCCTTCGTCAGCTTTGAAGTCGCCTGACTCCAAACCGGTGGCAGTGTGGTCGTGGTGCTCGCCGTCGCCGTCGCCCGCGCCGATTGCGATGTCGTGTACTTTACCGTCTTTACTGTCAAACTCGACATACTCCCCTACTGTTATGAGGAGGTCTGCTGGGTCTGCGCCCTTGTCGGTCAATGCAACATGGTGAATCACCGGCTGTTTCGGGGCAGCCGCTTTTACGGACCCGGCATTTTTTGCATGGGTTTGCGTATACATCCACCCTCCGCCGCCAAGCACGAAAGCTATCATTAATATAACTAATACTTTCGAGATTGCACTCATGAGATTTATTCGGTCACCACAATCGTCGCGGTCATGTAGGGGTGCGGCTCACAGTGGTACGGATATGAACCTGCTTTAGTGAATGTGTAACTGTAGCTTTTGCCTTTGCCGAAGAACTCGCTCGATGGGCCGCCGGAGTCGCCGGTGACGGTATGTTTTGCTATATCTTGGTTCGTCCAGGTTATCGTCGTACCTTTTTTAATCGTCAGTGTCGCAGGAGAAAAAGCGTAGTCTTTTATTGTAATTGCGTTTGTTTGCGGCGCCTCGGGAGTTGGCTTTGCCACAATAGGCGTGCCGTGGATGGGCGGCTCAGTTGGGGTTGGAGTCGGCGCAGGGGTTTGAACCGGTGTAGGAGTCGGCGTTGGCTCCGGCACAGGTTGTGGCGCTGGAGCAGGTGTTGGAGTCCCCGGAGTCCCTTGCACTTGTGTTGCAACAGGAGCTGGTGGTGTAGGAGACGTTGCAGTAAAAATAAGCACTGTCCCTCCCAGTATGAGAATACCGATTCCGATAAGAAATATGAGTTTATTATTCATAGGTTAAAAAATTACTGCTACAAAGTCGTGTCCCGCGAGAAAGTATGCGCCTTCTCGCGGGTTGCGACTCAATAGCTAGAAGCTAT
>JAYVXZ010000119.1:0-3259 GCA_043784715.1 Candidatus Adlerbacteria bacterium | reverse complement strand
AAAACATCTGCGCGGTAGGCGATGTCGACCAAACGATTTATGGGTGGCGCGGTGCAGAGATAAAAAACATCATGCAATTTGAAAAGACTTTCCCCAGTGCTAAGGTGGTTTTGCTTGAGGAGAATTATCGCTCGACCAAAGCGATACTCGCGGCAGCTAACCAGATTATTTCTAAAAATGTGTATCGCCCCGAGAAGAATCTCTTTACCAAAAACAGCGACGGCGAGCAGATTTCGCTCTATCAAGCTTTCGACGAGACGGACGAGGCGGGGTACATTGCGCGCATCGTGCGCGAACAACTGGCAAAAGGCAGACAGCCTAAAGACTTCGCGGTGCTGTATCGCGCGAACTTTCAGTCTCGCGCTATTGAAGAAGCGTTGCTTCGCGGCGACATTACCTACCAAGTAATTGGCACAAGGTTCTTTGAGAGAAAGGAGGTGAAAGATACGCTCTCCTTTATACGAGCTGCCGTATTGGAGACAAGTGCGGACCTTGGGCGAATAGCGAACGTACCGCCTCGCGGCATCGGTAAAGTAACCCTGGTTAAAATTCTGACCGGAAGGGAAGGAGAGCTCACCGGAGCGACACGCGAAAAGGTAGCGCAGCTGCGTTCGCTTTTGAGCCGTATTCGCGAAGCCGCGCCCAAGTGCACAGCTTCGGAATTAGTTCGTTTTGTAATTGCCGAGACGGGGCTCGAGCGCGCATTTAAAGAAGACAAACTCGAAGGACCGGAGCGACTGGAGAACCTGCGCGAACTTGTCTCGCTCGCAGCGCGCTACGACCTGCACGACCAGGTGACCGAAACATCTGTGTTTGGCGGTCTTGAGGCATTCCTTGAAAGTGCAGCGCTTTCAAGCGACCAAGACGAAATTAAGGATGACAAAAACGCAGTGCGGCTGATGACCGTACACGCTTCTAAAGGTTTGGAATTTCCTGTCGTGTTTATAACCGGATTGGAAGATGGACTCTTTCCGTACGTGCGGGAAGACAGCGACGCCAACGACAAAGAAGAAGAGCGTCGCCTGTGCTACGTCGCCATTACCCGCGCCGAGCAAAAGGTGTACTTGTCGTACGCCTCATACCGTACGGTGTTTGGCAGTAAAAACGCCACGCTACCGTCGGAGTTTCTCTCCGACATCCCAGGAGAGCTTATTGCACTTGAAATGCCTGAGCGCCTTGGCCGAACCGTGTATCTCGATTAAAGTGCGGGGAAGGGAGGTAAAAGTAGAAATGCAAATAGTCTGGCCCGCTTGGCTGCCCTGCAGCCTTGACGAGAGACCCGAGAACTTTTGCAGAGCTACTTTTACCTCCCTTCCCGAATAAAAACATGTTTAAAAAGAAATCACTTGGCCAGCATTTTTTAACCTCTTCGTCCTATTTGCAGGCGGTTGCCGACGCGGCGGATGTTACAGTAGGGGACACCGTGCTGGAAATCGGTCCCGGTGAAGGCGCGCTCACTACGGTACTCCTTGCAAAGGGGGCTCGAGTAGTCGCCATCGAAAAGGACCATCGACTCGTGCCCATGTTACATGCAACGTTTGATAAAGAAGCGTATAACGGGCAACTCGAAGTACTCGAAGCTGACGCGCTTGAGTTTGATATATCGAACTCACCGGTCCTCAAGACGGCTGCGACATATAAAGTAGTAGCGAACATTCCGTACTACATCACAGGAGCTTTACTTCGAAAGTTCCTCACCGGTCCAAAACAACCTTCGACGTTAGTATTTTTAGTACAAAAGGAGGTGGCAGAGCGTATTGCACGCTCAAAGAAAGAAAGCTTGTTGTCATTGTCTATTAAGGCATATGGCACACCGAGGTACGTAAAAACCGTGCCGCGCGGCGCCTTTACGCCTGCACCCGACGTGGACTCGGCAATCTTACTAGTCTCCAATATTTCCCGTGACAATTTTACCAACGAGGAAGAGGAAAAACACTTCTTTGCACTCATCCACGCAGGCTTTGCACAAAAAAGGAAGCTGTTGGTGCGCAACCTTGAGCCCGTACTTGGCAAAAGTGCTTCAGTATATTTAGAAGCAGTAGGATTGCCTGCAAATAGTCGCGCCGAAGATGTGTCGCTCATACATTGGCTCGCGCTCGCGAAGACGCCGCGCAAAGAAATCTAGTATACTAAAACCTCATGGAGGTTAAGAAGTATCTACCGAGCACCACTTTTACTTTTATTGCAGGTTCACTATTCCTGTCTATTGGTCTGGTGTGGATTGCAAACTTCGTTACCCACCCTAACTCCTTTTCTACCGCAGGACTTGCGGTCACAAGTACCGCGAACTCTCGCGAGAAGGCGAGCTGGGCCGCTGCATTAAATGATATTCAGGCACAGCAGGGGAGCCGACTCCCGCAGCCGCCCGACCAACAGTTGGTTGATAACCTTTTGCAGGGGGCACAGACTAAAAACCTTACAGACTCGGTCGGGCGTTCACTTTTAATTAATGTTACAAACGCAAGTGGTAAAGGGTTAGGCGGTGACCAACCTACCCAAAACCAACTTATCGCATCGGCCATGGGGCAGCTGCAAACAATTTCGCAGCCTTCCAAGCTATATACCTTGAGTGACATCTCTGTCATCTTGGACTCCAAGGAAGCGGTGCAGGCCTACGGCAACGCGCTGATACCCATACTTAAGAAGCACCCGCACGCCAGCATGGCGGAGACACTCAACCTTTTAGGACAAAAAATAAACGGTCAAACTGGTTCGCAGGGAGATTTTTCGATCATCGCAAAAGACTATCAAGGACTTGCGAAAGACTTTTCAAAAATGACAGTGCCACAGTCGCTGTCGACATACCACCTTGCAATAGTTAACGACTATCTGCAGATGGCGGACAGTATGAGCCATATGCAACAAGTGAGTACCGACCCGCTTCGTGGCCTCGCCGGACTCCAGATGTATAACAAAAGTGCTGGAGATATTCAGAGTATGTTCATAAGCATAGCTCAAGTATTCGCTAAAGACGGTATACTTTTCACTAGGGACGAGCCGGGTGCTTTATTGGCGTCGATGCTGTCCGGGCAATAGGATGAGAAAAAAAATTATTGTTGTAGTCATAGTCGGCATAGTAGTGGCGGCGCTCATCGCTTTTATGTGGTGGTGGTTCTTTAACCGTCCCAACCCCGTCCCAACTAAAACCGGCAGCTTTGGCGTTGCACAAAATCGACCCGGAGTTACTCCAGGCACCGGGAATAACAACAACACCAGCTCACCGACCATTGGCAACAATCAGTCGAGTTTGGACAAAGTA
>JAYVXZ010000118.1:0-3280 GCA_043784715.1 Candidatus Adlerbacteria bacterium | reverse complement strand
CATCTCAGCCCGGCGTGACTCCAACCCCGGCTCATGTGCCAGCTCCTTCAAACCGTGTGCCGTCCTCGGATATTGTCCACGCAGTGAGTGTTGAGAGTTATATCAAAAAGCATATAGCAAATTTTGCACCGATTAAGGCAAAGCTCGGTGGTACCTTTTACGTGACCCAGGTTGACGCATATGGCGGGAAGGGGACCGTCCACTACGAAGACGGTCACTCAGCTTATGTAGCCGACTTTGCTTATACGGTCGACGACTTCGGCTCAGTTGCAGTAAATAATTTCACGGTACGAAAAAACCCCTAATTGTGGCTATTGTCAAATATATTTATCGTGGTAATGTGCTAAAGGACCATCGGTAAAGTCGTGAATACTGATGGCTTCTTGAATAGTAGGAGTGTTTTTATGCAACAAGTCCAAAAGATTACCTCGGCGGATGTCTTTCGCATCCTTGTGCCCGACGCAACACTTCGAGAGTTTACTCAGGTCGTTCTGTTGGGGCAGGAGTTGGTGTTGCGTCGACGTCTTGCAGAATCCGATGCCAAAGTATTACCAGCGAGCCGCTCTGCGCCTCGTATGCAGGCTGCTGCACCGGAGTTCACGGGCCTCGTCAAAAAGGCTGCCCGGCATGTGCAGCCAAAAGGATTCGCCGAAAAAAAGCGCATGCGCCTGATTCGCATGCGCCTAGTGCAAATCCCCATGGAGCTTCGCCAAAAGTTCGCGGATGAAGCCGGCCTTGTCCTCCCGACCATCGAGTCTGTGCTCGCAGGTTCGAAAAAAAGTCACGAGAAGACCTTGCGAACTATCGAGACTGAGCTCGCGAAACTTGCGTGGACGAAGTACATAAAATAAATTCACTCGGGCACTCTGACCAACTTTGCCGCTAGCATTCGCCGGCGGTATTTTTATTTAAAAAAATATATAAAAACCGCCCAAACTAGTGTACACAGCATGTTAATACTCTGGAATTAAAATAAATAAAATGAAGCTCTCGCCCGACTTTTTTAATAGGAAAGCGCCTGTTGTAGCAAAGGACTTGCTCGGTACTTTTTTAGTACGCGAGCTCAGCGGTATAAAAGAGGCGTATATGTTGACCGAGGTCGAAGCCTACGCGGGCCCCGAAGACTTAGCTTCGCATGCACGATTTGGCAAGACCGCTCGTACAACGCCTATGTTTGGCCCTCCCGGCACCATGTACATCTATTTCACGTACGGAATGCATTTTATGCTCAACATTTCGTGTCTTGCGGAAGGTGTGCCGTCTGCCGTACTTATCCGCGGTGCCGGCGACAGTGTGGGACCCGCGCGACTTACAAAAGCATTGCATATTAATAAAGAATTAAACGGAAAATTACTGGGTAAAGAAGTCGGACTCTGGATAGAGTACAGGGGAGTCAAGGTGCTTCCATGTCAGATAGTAGAAACCCCACGCGTTGGTATTGCGTATGCCGGTGCGTGGGTGCAAAAACCCTGGCGATTTTTACTATAGAAATAAAAAAGGCGAGTATCGACTTGGCTTGTCGACACTCGCTTCCTTAACTTAAGTTTGGTTTTGTTATTTGCGAGGAAGAAAAATGTCCGGCTGAATAGGGCTTCAGGTCCTTGTCATCCCACTTGGGTCGTACCGATGGCCCATCCGGCCCGTAGGTGTTTTTCCCCATAGGGACTCCATTATTCAACATCGTGTCTGGATGTTTGGGGTCCGCTCGAAAGTTCATTTCGCGGGGTGTGGAATTTGGACGATACAATTCCTCTTTGTCAGGTCGTCCGCACATAGCAAGAAGCAACAGAGGTAGTAGAAATACTTTTTGCATGTTTTTCCTTCAGAACAAGCCGAAAATATCATACCAAGTTTTACATGATTGTCAAATTAAAACGCGAGGCATATGCCTCGCGGGTGTAAGATGAATTGTTAGACCCGAGTGATCGAGCCAGGGTTTATGAGCGTGTTGGGCACAGTACGTGTGATGGAGTGACCGACCGAGTTGTTTGGAGAGTACTCGGCGCACAAGCTTGGAGAAGACTTACGATAACAAAGGCACTGACAAGTAGTAGACGCATAACGACTCCTAGCTATTATGTAGCTTAGTAATTGTACTATATTTTTGTAAAATTCTTATGCACAGCGGTATGGTTATATACAAAAAAACGACGAGGGTTGCTCGTCGTTTTAAGGCTTTTTTTACACTCGCTTAAGCAAACATGCTGTCGACGACCGTTTTGACCACCGTGCCGTCAGCCTTACCTTTAAGATCTTTCATCAGTGCTCCCATGAGTTGATTCACTTGAGATTTTTCAGTCACACCAAGCTCTACTGCTTTTACAGTGGCTGCTGTGCGCACGTCGTCTTCGGACATGAGCGCCGGAAGCATAGACTCGATGATTGCGAGCTCTGCCTTTTCACCCTCAGCTAAGTCGGCTCGACCGCCTTTTTCGAACTGCTCGATAGAGTCTTTGCGCTGTTTGCTCGCTTTGCGAATAATTACTTCAAGATCTTCTTCGGACATTTCGTCCGTCGGTTTGCCACCTTTGGACACTACTTCGTTGGTAGCAGCGGTCATGAGGCCGCGGATAACGGAGAGCCGCACAGAATCCTTGGCGCGCATTGCGTTTTTCATAGCCTCGCGTAAGTCGGTTTGTTTCATCTGTATATACTATCAAAATCTATAAAACTCACCACTGTAAATACTATTCTCATATTCTGCAGAATACAAGAATAGATTTTAAATTTCAAAAAAGTTTCGCTTCGATAGCTGCAGTGGTAAACTGCAATAATGTTTGAAATCCTGATAATCGTTTTGCTGGTAGGGAACTTTGCGCTCGTGGGCTACCTTTTGATGCGTAAACAAAAGATAGAACTTCCTGAGCCGGACACGCAGGGGATGGTGATGCTCCAAAACCAAATGCAAGAACTCACGCGCTCAATGGACGCAAAGTTAGGCGAGGGGAGCGACCGCATGTTTGACTCTTTAAAGACGCAGTTTAGCCAATCGCAACTGCTCATGAGTAACATTACGAACCAAGTGTCGGCGCAGCTTATCGAAGTGACCAAAGGTGTCACCGAAACAAAAGAGTCGACGAAGCAGGTGTTCGTCATAGCCGAACAGCTCAGCAATCTCGAGAAGGTTCTCAAAAACCAAAAACAGCGCGGTAACCTAGGCGAAGCGTCGCTCGAGCTCGTCATGAGCAATATCCTGCCGCCGACCGCCTATAAGATGCAGTACGAATTCCCGGGCGGCGAGACGGTCGACGCGGCTATATTTACGAAAGAGGGTGTCATC
>JAYVXZ010000117.1:0-10706 GCA_043784715.1 Candidatus Adlerbacteria bacterium | reverse complement strand
GGCATACGCAACGTTTAAGCCGCTCTCCGGCGGTCGATATAGCTGCAATATTTGCAGCAAAAAGAAACAATCGGCGACGGTGAAAAAAGATAGGCTTGCATCTCATCGATTGTCGCATGAGCCGCAGCAAGCTGTGATGTCCTCGACTTTGTATGTCGCGCCGCCGAAGACGGAGCAAACGCCGCCGCATCGCACTAAGGTTATAAGCATTTTGCCACAACGGTCTTATAATGATCCGTACGCTTTTACTGACTCAATCGAACACATTCTGTCCATGGGCGAGCTCGAGACGCTTTAATAGAGCGTTTTTTCTTTGTATATAACTATTACACTTGTAACTTGGTATATACTGTACGCATGAGAACCGTTGTTGGCGTACTTCGGGGCGGGCCTTCAAGCGAGTATGAAATTTCTCTCAAGTCGGGAGCGAATGTTTTAGCTGCACTCGACCAAGAGAAGCACCAGGCTGTTGATATTTTTATAGATCGCCAAGGGAAGTGGCACTTACATGGGCTCGTGATGCCTCCCGAAAAGGTGTTGCGCGGCGTCGACGTCGCTTTTAACGTGCTCCACGGCGAATATGGAGAGAGCGGCGAAGTGCAAAAAATACTCGAGCAAGCTGGTACGCAATACACCGGTTCAGACGCTTTTTCATCGACTATAGCATTCAACAAACACGCGACGAAGGAAATTGTTAAAAAACTTGGCGTAAAGGTCGCGAACGGTGTGTTATTGGAGCGCGAAGGTAATGACGTCGAACAAATGGCGCTCAATTTGTTTCGCACCTTCCCACATCCTGCCATAATAAAGCCGGTTATAGGCGGCTCGTCGGTCGGCATGAGTGTGGCCGATAGCTTCCATTCACTGCATGACGGGCTCGAAATGGCTTTTGAAGTTTCGTCTACTGTGCTTGTCGAAGAGTTTATAAAAGGTAAAGAAGCTACCGTGGGCGTCATCGAAGATTTTCGCAATGAGGAACTATACGCACTCATGCCAATTGAAATAATCCCGCCACCGCAGCACAATTTTTTTAGTTATGAAGCAAAGTACAGCGGCGAAACAATCGAGCGATGCCCAGGGAACTTTAGTAATGCCGAAAAAAAACATTTGATGGACGCAGCCAAGAAGGTTCACGAAGCGCTCGGCGCGGCACACTATTCGCGCTCGGACTTTATCGTCGCAAAACGAGGTATTTACTTTTTAGAAATTAACAGCGCTGCGGCAGTGGGTATGACCGCCGAGTCACTCTTCCCGAAGGCAATCGAAGCAGTAGGCTCGAAGATGCCGGACTTTTTGGACCATATAATTATGCTTGCTCTAAATGACAAGAATCGCTAAGCTACTTTTATGAGTGAACTGGCCAAAAAGAGGTGCATCCCGTGTGAAGGCGGTGTCGACGCCTACACGCCCGACATTGCAGGCGATATGATGAAAGAGCTGTCCGAAGACTGGATGCTTGTCGACAACGCGCACCTGTTGGTAGGAGAATTTCGTTTCAAGGATTTTGCACAAGCAATGGTTTTCGCCAATAAGGTTGCAGCAATAGCCGAAGAGGAGAATCATCATCCCGACATGGCAATCTCGTGGGGAAGTGTTTCAATCGAGCTTACCACCCACGCGATTAGCGGTTTGTCCGAGAACGACTTCATCCTAGCGGCGAAAATAGATGGAATTTCATAGACAATATAGGTAAATCGTGCTATTTTAAATTTAGATACCGTACAGGAGGAAAAATTGAACACCTCATCGCCCGACTGGGAAGAGCCTATCCACGAACTGGAAACACGCGTTGCCTTTCTTGAAGCGGAGATGCATGTGTTTACTCCGCCGCTGTCGCAGGTGCAAAGGGAATTAGTTTTTTTCCGAAAAGAATTTTCAAGGCAACTTGATGCATTTAGAACCGAGACAGACCAGCGCTTTGCATAAATAGACCAGCGCTTTGCACAAATAGATGAGAGATTTGCGCAAATAGACCGGCGCTTTGCACAAATAGATGAGAGATTTGCGCAAATTGATCTGCGGTTTGAAGCCGTTAATACAAGATTTGCAGCACTCGAATTGCGAATGCAAAAATTGGAAGATCAAATGGCTTCTCTCGGCCAAAAAATGGATATTCTCATAGATCTTGTGGGGAAATTAGTTCAAAGCAAAAAATCCACTTAAGATTACCGGCTGGGTAGCATCCCAGCCATTTTTTGTGTAAAGTGTGTTGATACAGGCTCTTTGAGTCCTGTGTTCGATGTTGTATAGTTTCAACTGTGCTTGAGTTACAAGGGCCCTTAGCTCATTTGGTAGAGCGCCTCATTTGCAATGAGGAGGTGACCGGTTCGATCCCGGTAGGGTCCACCAAAATAGAAAATAAATTATTAATAATTATTTTTATGCACTTCGACTAAATTGACTGTTAAGCTCGACAGGATATAGTTCAATAGGAACATGTAGAGAGGTGGGCTATGTCAGTTTTACAAAAGCATGTGCGCGTTACCGCTCTCATCACTTATAGGATGCCGGATTTTCCGTCTTTGGTACAAGAGTACGTGTACCAAGCGGACGACTGGCCCGACTGTCGCAACCTGAAAGGCTTTCTGCGCTTTTGGCGACGTGAAATCGAAGGTCCCCTCAAGAGCGTCCGCGTTGCGCTTTTACAACACGTGAGCGATGCTGACTATCGAAACGTCCAGCATCTACACTAACCGGGCAAAATAAAAGCAAACAGCTGCAAAATATCGCAGCTGATTTTTTACTTAGTGAGGCTCATCACCTAAAACCCACACTCTTGCTTTAGGATGTTGAGCGGAGGTGTACCATGACAGAACCGCTTCAACTCACTGACGAAGTACTAAGGTTGCTTCAGTCTGTTTGGCATACAGGCATATCGAATCCTTCTCTAAAAGCATTCGACCCTACCGTTGTGTGTCACGTGCTGGCGCAACACTTTAAAATGGCGTCGCTTACTACTGTAAGGGAAACGTCACTGGCAATCGGGTTCGGCAAAGGGGATAGAGACAATCGACACGAGAAGATGGTAGGAAGTTTCCACGCTATTTGGCCTGGCGTAGTACTTTTCCGGCATGAGTACTATAAAGCAAAACCAGTGTGCAGCGGGATGGTGGTGCGGTTGCATACTTCTGAGAGTCGATTCGAAATTCAGCCGTTTGCGAGCGTGTCTGGGCAGAGTGACGTGTCGATTGCTCCACCAAAAATTGGGCGTATGGAGCACACCTCACCCTATGGGCCGGACTGCAAAGCGGCACTTGTATGGTCCTGTGGACCGTATATTGAAGGAAGTATCGGTATAGTGGCCGACCGTTGGGAAAAGCAAAAAGCTTGGCTCGAGAAGTGGTTGCCCATACCCGGATGAATCCGGGCCTTTTTATGCCAAAAAAGACTTATGACCTACCTTTTGAGGGATGTCTAGGTACTTTAGGTAGGGGCTTGACACAATCCTAGGATTTGTTATAGTACCCGGGCCAAACGAAAGCCAGCAGGGCTCTGGCACTGGCTTTCGGTACGTTTTCATTTGTTCGATAACCCCGACACTCAAAGGTTGAGTGCCGTGTTTCGTATTACACACTATGCTTACTTTCATCAAATTTGTCGTTGTTGGGGTCGGGAATACCGCCTTGGACCTTCTCGTGCTCAATACCCTTGTCTTCTTTTTCGGGACCGGTACGCAAGGCGAGCTTTACATAGTATTTAAGAGCATTTCCTTCTTTGCGGCGGTACTCAACAGCTATCTTTTGAATAAATTTTGGGTATTTAGCCGTCAGTCTAAAGGAGGCAAGAAAGAACCAGTACTCTTCTTCGTCGTCTCAGGTATAGGCTACCTGCTTAACGTCGGTGTTTCGTTTGCCGCCTTCCATACGCTAAACGCATCCGGCACAGTGGCAACCCACAGCGCAGTTACTGTTGCTGCGATGGTGGGCTCGGCAGCGGTCTTGGTATGGAACTTCATCGGCTACAAACTGCTTGTCTTTAAGAAAACTGCGCATGCCTAATCCATTTTTATCGGTCGTCATACCTGCCTACAACGAGCGTGAGCGCATCGGCCATACGCTCGAAAGTGTATACCGCTACTTGCGTACCCAAAGCTATACGTACGAAATCATAGTGGTTGACGACGGCTCCAAAGACGGCACGCCTGACTTCGTTAAAACATTTGAAGCTTCGATGCCGAACCTGACGCTTTTAGTAAACGAAAAGAATCGCGGCAAAGGCTACTCGGTCAAGCGCGGCATGCTTGCTTCGACCGGCGAGTATCGCGTGTTTATGGATGCTGACAACTCGGTAGATATTTCCCACCTGGACTCGTTCTTGCCCGCGATGCAAAGCGGCGTTGATGTGGCTATTGGCTCTATCAAAGTCGGCCGCTCTGAAGTGCACGAACACGCCGGGTTGCACCGACGCGTGCTTGGCTCCTTGGCAAATGTGCTGGTGCAGATGCTTGCAGTGCCCGGTATACACGACACGCAGCGTGGATTTAAAGTATTTTCACAAAAAGTTGCTGATGCTATTTTCCCACGCCAGACTATCGAGCGTTTCGGTTTTGATATTGAGGTTTTGGTTATTGCCCGCAAATATGGCTTTTCAATTAAAGAGCTTCCAGTCGAGTGGGACAACCCCGCCGGCTCAAAGGTTACTGCTGCTTCGTATATACAAACACTCTCTGAGCTTGCAAAAATTACACGCAACCGCATCCTGCGCCGCTATAGCAAAAAACTTCCTCTGCAAAAAAAAAATCCTACACCCAAGCATTTGGTACCAATAACTAGCGAAGACGGCCGACCAAAAGGCTTTACCTACTACGGCAGCGAATTTGTCCACCACTCAGCGCTCCACTCCTACGAAACGGCTTTCTTTAACCTCATCTTTCGTCAAAAAGTATTTTTGACGGTTCTGGCGGGTATACTTGCGCTTGCATTTTTCATCAACTGGCACCTCACAGTGGTGGTGCTTTTTGCGTCGCTCACTGGTTTGTATTTTATCGACCTCGTGTTCAACGCATTTGTTATATTCCAAAGCTACAAGACACTTCCAGAGCTTTCAATTAGTGAAGCTGCGGTTGCTAACCTCCGCGACGAAGACTGCCCGACCTATACTATTTTTTGCCCGCTCTACAAAGAGTGGCAGGTGGTGCCGCAGTTCGTGGAGGCTATGCAAAAGCTCGACTATCCGCACGATAAATTGCAGATTCTTTTCTTGCTTGAAGAGAACGACCAGGAAACAATTGAAAAAATCAGCCAAGCTGAGTTGCCGAAGCACTTCCAAATCGTTGTCGTCCCGCACTCAAAGCCAAAGACAAAACCGAAGGCTATGAACTACGGGCTCAAGTACGCAACGGGGGAGTTCATAGTCATTTACGATGCCGAAGATGTGCCGGAGCCGGACCAGCTTAAGAAGGCGGTCTTAGCCTTTAACGAAACCGACCATAACGTCGCGTGCATTCAGGCAAAGCTCAATTTTTATAATCCGACGCAAAATATTTTAACGCGTCTCTTTACTGCGGAATATTCCTTGTGGTTCGACTTGGTGTTGCCCGGCTTCCAGTCAATTGAGGCTCCTATACCTTTGGGCGGTACATCGAACCACTTCCGCGCAGACATCTTGCGCCACCTGGACGGTTGGGATGCATTTAATGTGACCGAAGACTGCGACCTCGGTATGCGCTTGGCCAAGCTCGGCTTTAAAACTGCCATTGTTGATTCGACCACCTACGAAGAGGCGAACTCCGACACGCTCAACTGGTACAACCAGCGCAGCCGTTGGATAAAGGGATACATCCAAACGTACCTCGTACACACGCGAAATCCGCAAACCTACTTTACGCAGGGTAAGGGCCGAGATTTCTTTATTTTCCAGCTTATTGTCGGCGGCAAAATCCTCTCGCTTTTTATCAACCCGCTCATGTGGTTGACGACTATTTTGTACTTCGTTCTTCGCGCACGCATTGGCGCCTACGTTGATACCTTCTTCCCATCGCCGGTACTCTACCTCGGCGTCTTCTCGCTGGTGTTCGGTAACTTCCTCTACCTCTACTACTATATGGTTGGCTGCGCGAAGCGCGGGTATGACGGGCTTATCAAATATATTTTCCTCGTACCACTGTACTGGCTCGGTATGAGTGTCGCCGCATGGAAGGCGATGTACGAAATCATTGTTAAACCACACTATTGGTCTAAGACCGTGCACGGTCTCCATTTGACTAGTGGTGCGCCCAAGCTTGCCGTGTCTAAAACTGCTTTCAATATGCAGACCGTGCTCGACCGCCAGCCGCCGCAAATTTCGATGGCAGCATTTAGCGCACCACTCGTGCTCGAGCGCCCACGCATCGGCACTCAAGCTTTCGCAATGCGAGAGCCTAGTACCCCAATGTTCGCTCCTACGCCGGCACCGCCTGAAATCCGCCCGATAGAAATACACATTCCCGTTGCAATGGTTTCACAGGAGCCTATGGGAGTGCCAATCATCTTAGAGTCGCCGAAACAAGACGCTCCCTTAGCGCCGCTTTTTCCCCCTACGCCTTTTCTCGCCCCGCGAGCGTTCACAACAATAGAAACACAGCCGGAGCTCATTCAAATATTGAACGATGAAGGCGAATACAAAAAAGAATCTCTTTTTGCAAAAGCATGGGGATTTTCCATGTCGAGCGCGGGATTGCTTGTTATTTCGATGGTGCTCGCAAACTTTCTTAACTTTGCGTTCAACGCATACTTGGGACGAGTGCTCGACCTCGATGACTTCGGCGTCGTGACTACATTAAACACATTCATCTATTTACTCAATCTGTTCGTCGGTTCGCTTTCGACGACGGTGACACATGCGGTATCGTACTTCGAAGGGACAGAGGTGGGCCGCGGTACAAAGTTTTTTAACAAAACATGGATGAAGATATTTATCCCAAGCGTGTTCACCAGCTTGCTGTGGATACTGCTTGTACCATTCATTGGCCACTTCCTTCACATCGACGGGTTTATCATTATTGCTTCTTTTGCCCCGACGATACTTTTCGGGACACTTAGCTCTTACAATGTTGGATACCTCCAAGGAATATTTAGTTTTCGTTCGCTGGCAACTATCTCAATTGTTGAAGCGACTGCTAAACTTTTCTTTGCGATACTTATTGTAAAAATTGGTTTTGTTGACTTTGCAGTACTGTCACTCCCTGCATCTATTTTGATAGCGTGGATAAGCTCGGCAATCGCCCTTTCAAGCAGTAACAATACAACTAAAGCCAAAGCACTCAACATAAAAAATACGGATCCTTTTCCTTTGGACTTTTATGCGGCGTCTATTATGCGCGGGCTTTCAGTTGCCGCGTTCCTGAGTGTGGATGTTATTTTAGCTAAGCACTACTTGTCACCACGCGACGCCGGGCTCTATAGCATGCTGTCCTTGCTCGGTAAAATGATTTTCTTCTTTGGTACGCTGCTTAACGTGTTCGTTGTTGCAGTCGTCAGTCGCACATTAGGCGAAGGAAAAAGTACTGCTAACGAGTTTGCTATACTTTTTGGAGCGACGATAGCTTTGACTATAGGTGCCGGTGTCAGCTTGGTAGGGTTTGGTTCAATTCTTGTGCCGCTTCTCTTGGGCCCGCAAGCAGTAGCAATACTGTCGTTTTTAGCACCATACTCGATCTCGATGATGCTATTCTCGTTGTCGACAACAATCGTACTCTATCGGCTCTCACGCAAAGAGTATTTCTTCCCGGCGATTTCGCTTCTTATATCTGTTTTGTTCGTACGCGGGCTCATAAGCGCACATGACTCTATAGAGTCGTTCGTTCGTGTTGTGACGCTGGTGAACGTGTACTATTTTATGCTTATTTTCTTTACGCATATTCTATTTGAAGAGCTCACTTACGCATACCGCAACCTGCGGGATCTGCTTTCGGTCTTCCGCCCCTTGCCGCTAGCGCAGATGATGCAGGCCGGGCATAAACGCGTGCTTATCTTCAATTGGCGCGACAGCGAAAGCTCTTTTGCCGGAGGCGCCGAGACCTACATTCATAACCTTGCAGAGCGTTGGGCTCATGATGGTCACTCAGTTACCTTATTTACGAGTAACGATGGCAAGCAGAGTCAAAATGCAACGATACGCGGTATACGCATTCTTCGTCGTGGCGGATTCTTTGCGGTGTACCCCCTCGCACTTGTCTACTATATGTGTAAATTGCGAGGTAAGTTCGACGTTATTATCGATTGCGAAAATGGCATTCCGTTCTTCATGCCGCTCGTGGCTAAAGAGCCAGTCTTTTGCCTTGTGCATCACATTCACCAGGATGTATTTCGACGCTCATTACCGCGACCCTTCGCTGCGCTTGCCGCCTTCTTAGAGAAAGGACTCATGCCGCTCGTATATCGACAGTCCACATTCGTGACTGTGTCTGAATCGTCGAAATATGACATGGAGAAACTTGGCATGTCATCCAAGCCTATTGAGGTCATTCACCCTGGCGTGGACCTCGATTTTTTATCCCCTGGCGAGAAGTCGCCAGTTCCTTTGGTCTCGTATGTAGGACGTTTAAAGGACTACAAGTCAGTCGACGTGCTAATTAATGCATTTGCACAAGTGCGTGAACAACTTCCGAGTGCGAAGCTCATCATAGCGGGCGACGGAGATGAAGCGAATAAGCTCAAACATCTTGTAAAAGAGCTCAAACTTACACGCTCAGTTTCGTTCTTAGGCAAGGTCTCAGAAGAGAAAAAGCGCGAAATTTTACGTCAATCGTGGGTGTGTGTAAACCCGTCCTTGATGGAAGGCTGGGGTATAACTACTATTGAAGCCAACGCCTGCGGTACCACGGTTATAGCCTCTGACGTGTCGGGTCTACGCGACTCTGTTCGCCATTTTGAAACAGGACTCTTGGTACCGTATGGACAAGTCGAGGAGTTTCGCCGCGCGCTCATAAAGGTTTTGACAATGAATGAGGTGAGACACTATATGGAGGTAAAATCTGTCGAGTGGGCATCAAACTTTGCCTGGGATACAAGCAGCGATCATTTTATTTCGCTTATTACAGGAATCCCTGCAAGGTCAAAAATATTTGAAGCACTGGTCAAACAAGTACTCTAAATCATGAAAACTAAAGAGATAATACTAGCCCCGCGACTTTTTCAAACACTGAGCGGTGTCTTTGTTTCTATTTTGTCAAAATCTGAGAATCGTACTATAGCGCATCTTCCTGAAAAAATGGGAGACTTTCGCCTTGAAAAAATAATACCAAGAGATACAATACAAAAAAATCTAGCTATTGGCGTTTACTCGAAAGGGAATGAAAAATTTTTAGTTAAGCGTTGGGTAGGGAAGTATAAAGATATGCAATACTACTCGCTCATTAACGAATATGCGGTACATTTAGTCCTTGCACCAAAAATGGCAAGCTTCTCAGTACGTTTGCCAAAAGCGATTTCTTATACCAAAGACAGGACAAGTATTTCTTTGGTATATGAGTTCATTGAAGGCGAGACCGCCGATTCTCTTCCGGTCCAGAGGCAAGTTATGGTTGTAGAAAAAACACTTGAATATTTTGCCGAAGTCTCCGGTGAGCTGACTAAGCAGGAACGCACTATTTTTAGTAAACGTACCGCACTGTATTTCCTACTACTCATGCCGTTATTGACGGTATTCTGTATTGCGAAAAATAGTAAGGACACAAAAATTTTGCTGCGTACGCTTGGTGCATTTTATACAATGCACTTTGCAACACATGACCGCCCGCTTATGCTCGCGCATCGTGATCTAACTCCTTCAAATCTTATGGTATCAGGTGGTACCGTATATATACTTGACACAGAATCGGTTGCACTAACAATGCAAGGCTATGACGTCGCATATCTTTTTGCAACTCCAGGTCAACAAGCCCTCTGTAATAGCATGAAAAATTTAAAAACTCCAAACTCCGAGTTTTTGAAGCTATACATTGCGCTTCATCATATACTTGGTTCAGGCCAATTTCTTACTCCTAATAAAGACTACTTGAATCTTTTGTATACATTTTCATATGCCTAACTCATTAGCAAAACGCACCGTTACAGTTGGTATTCCCGCTCATAATGAAGCGCGAAATATTACTCATGTATTGCAAGCGCTCCAGAAGCAGATTGAAAAGACATACCGGCTTGAGTCTATAGTGGTTATGTGTGACGGCTGCAGTGACGAGACCGCACAACTGGCGCAAGCGATTGCGCACAGTGACGCTCGCGTTACGGTCTGGAATGACGGTACACGTTTGGGCAAAATTGGCAGACTGAATCAATTATTTTTAAACGCAAAAAGTGACGTCATTGTTATTATTGACGCAGATGTTGAAATAACTGACTCACTCGTAATCGAAAAACTTATCGCACCCTTTGCCGATGAGTTAGTTGGCTTAACCGGTGGCTTGCATGTGCCGCAACAAAGTATGACTTTTAATCAAAAACTTTTTTCAACCTGGGAGCTCATATGGGTACATGTTCGTACAAATCTTCCAGATCCTCATGTCGTCCATAATATTGCCGGATGTATTTTTGCGCTTAGTCGTACGTTTTATTCGACGCTTCAAATTCCTGAAAGTGTAATCGCCGAAGATGAATTCTTATATTTTGAGGTACATAAAAAAGGATGTGCGTTTGTTTTTGTTCCTACCGCGATTGTTCGCTATAAGCTGCCGGAACATATGGCGGAATATGTATATCAAACAAGTCGATATATCGCTACCAAACAAA
>JAYVXZ010000116.1:0-3355 GCA_043784715.1 Candidatus Adlerbacteria bacterium | reverse complement strand
GAGTAGGCAAATATAAGTGCGAGCGCGGTGTCAGTGTCAGCATCACTTGCTGAAGACGAGCCACCCTTGTCGGTTAAAACGCCATAGGATCCATCTGTTCGCTTACCATAGAGCCACGAAAAGAGCGCGTCGTCCTTGTGCTGCAGAGCACCTTTCGTGAACTTCCATGAGCTATCAAACGTAGTCTTGTCTCCCAGCCACACAGCGCGAAGCATGGTGTAACTTTGTCCCTCAGAGGTCGTCACATTGTCACGTAACGGGTCAATGGTACGACCTGAGCTTTTGTCTATATAAGCTGCGCGGTATCGCATCCAGGTCGCGTTCAATACTTGAGATGGTGCGAAGACAAGTGGAACATCCGCACGCCCACTGTTGCGGTAAAGCACTGTCGCCACAATAAAGAGGGCAGCAAACAGCAGCACTAATCCGGTCATTCTTAATCCCATACGCTTGTAAGTACGGTGCGCAAACTGCGCTTCTGGGCGAGTACCAAACCGGATGCACCCAATACGAGCGCAAGCTCAAGCAACGTACGCGTCATGCCAGAGGAAAAATGATACGAGGACGTATATACGTTTTCAGATGATCCGCTATTGCCAGCGAGCGTACCGCCAAAGGGAGTGCTCGAAGTGGCTGTAGTGGTAGCGGTGGCCGGCGTTGGGACAGTTTTAGCTGCTTTTACGGCTGAAGGCTTGGTCTTAATATTCATACCCGCTCCTGCCACGTTTTCGGGTGCAGGAGTTATGACAGAAGTAGGAGTCGGCTCGGGGGCAGGGGCGACTACAGGAGCTGGTACAGTTGGGGGCGCTATTGGGTCTGGGTTTGTAAAAGTTGGGGCAGTACCTGTCGCGGGAGCAGAAGCAGGAGTCGGCTCTGGTGTGGGCGTATTTGTTGCGCTTTGGTCGGGGGTCGGGCTTGGGTCCGGAGTCAAAGTCGTATCCGGGGTGAGCTGAACTATTTTAGTACTTTTAGCCAGAGTGTTTTTTGCCAATTCTGTGACTTGTGCATGCACAGCAATAGGACCCATCGACGCGGTTAGTGCGAGTATGCTTGAAACTATAAGGATGCCGAGTGTTTGGGTTTTCATAATTTGATTACGATTGGCGAGCTAATGTGGAACTCTCTTGTGATTTGAATATCCAGAACTTCGAAAGTGTATAGTTGAAGCCAAACGTAACCGCAGTGGTGACTACGAGCGCCGCCAAGTCATACATACCTAACTTCACGAGGAAGTTCATTGAAGCGACGTTTATCAAGATACTGACCGAAGTGACTGTGTAAAAACGAATAACTTCGCCCATGGTGAGGCGGGAGCGTAGACCAAAGGTCCATGAACGATTGAGCAGCAAGCTCGAAACGGTTCCTACTAAAAATGAAAAGAATTTTGCAGCGACTAAGTGTTCAGCAAATACTACCGTTCCGCGAGTCAGAGCTATGTACGCGAAGGTGTCCAACAGTGTGTTGATGACGCCCACACCCATGAACTTTAACACCTCGCGGTTCGTTCCGAGGCCGAGTTCTCCCCAGTAGAGGCTCATCATCTCGCGAAATGCGCGAATAATGACCGAAGGTTTAGCGCCGGTAGGAGACCCGGCGACGCGAGGAAGGTGGGAGACCGGTACTTCTTTTATTTCGATACCCTGGCGGGAAAGGCGAATGAGTGTCTCGGCGCTTATCATGGCGCCACGAGATTTCAATGAAAGGTTTTGAATTAAGTCGCGTTTAAAGATCTTAAATGCGCAGTCTATGTCGCGTACATGCAAGCCGAAAAGCACGCGGTTGAGCACATTCCACACTTTTGCGTTAAGTAGTCGCATGAACGGGTCCTGGCGAGGTGCACGGTAGCCGATGACGACATTGTATTTTGAAAGATGTACGAGGAGGTGCTGGAGCTCGATAATATCGAACTGGAGGTCAGCGTCGGTAAAGAAGACGTAGTCCATGGTTGCGGCGTCGATGCCGCTTCGAAGTGCTGCGCCGTAGCCGCGGTTTACACCGTGGTCAACAACGCGCACATGTGAATTTGCAGACGCGAGTTCCTGTGCAATCGCAAGCGTATTGTCGGAGCTGCCGTCGTTTACTATAATTACTTCGTAGTCGCTGACGTAAGGGGATTGGTCGACAACGCGAACAGCCGCATCGACTGCTTCTTTAATATTAAGCGCCTCATTATAGGCAGGGAAAAATATGCTGAGTGTTACTGGTTTCATAAGTATGGTTTGCTACTGTAAAGACGGCCCCCAGCTATCTTTATTACACTTCTAGTAAGTGCACCCGCACGTTCAATTTGCTTCCTGTCTAGTTACCATACGCAACTCAACATTAAGAAACCCTGAATTCACAGAGTTTCCACGGTTTTACATTTGGAAGAATTTCCTAAATGTAGTACGTTATGAACGGTGCTGTCATATACTGTTATATTACCTTTGTTGACACTTGTCAAGTAATGGGTGCTAAGTGCGTAGAAAAGGCTTATAGCAGGCCATAAAAGTGCTAAAAAAGAAGTAGTAGAATATTTCGCCGAAGTAGCTCAGTCGGTAGAGCAACTCCATGGTAAGGAGTAGGTCGCCAGTTCGATTCTGGCCTTCGGCTCCAGTGCGCAGTGCCAAAGTAGCTCAGTTGGTAGAGCATCTCACTCGTAACGAGAAGGTCGGCAGTTCGATTCTGCCCTTTGGCTCCAAAAAATTTACAAATAAAATAGCAGCCCAGAATGGAGCTGCTTTAAGTTTGTGGAAGTCAGGACATTATTGCCCGAACCACCATATTGGTGCTTTCACCGGGGATCCAATCAATCTCAATGAATCCCGCTAACCTTAGAGCCTCGGTAATTGCATCCGAAGGCCAGTAATGCCAGTTGTGTGTTCGGTTGCCCTTATGCACCTGGAGCCGCGAACCATCTGCGAAAGGAAAGCCGACCCATTGCGACGAATTGCTCGAATAAGTCGCATGTGGTACAGGATGGTCAGGGTGCACAACCAGCATAGCTAACCGGCCGCCGCACTTAAGGTTTTGGGCCAGCAAACGCGCAATACGCTCCAGCATCTTTTTGCACGCTGCTCTGTTGAACATATGCTTACCAAAAACGATGTCTGCTTCCTCAAAAACAACCTGCTTGTTGGGAGTGGAATCCATCACCACTACGCTTGCTACAGCCGCAGCGACGATTTCCAGGTTTTCGGTACCATCATCGCCGAAAATTACGGCGTTGTGTAGTCTCTTGCAAAGTGGTTGTGCTGCATCCAGCAGTAGCATGTAACCGGTTGCTGGGGTAGCGAGTGAAACCTCTCTTTTTTCGTCTGGCTGGTGCGTTGGAGCGTCCCCTGCAGAGTCAAGCATTTTTGTTTCTCCCTATTTG
>JAYVXZ010000115.1:0-3363 GCA_043784715.1 Candidatus Adlerbacteria bacterium | reverse complement strand
GCGCCCAGTCCACCAAGTACGACATCACCTTCGCACTCTCCTCTTGTTCATCATCAGAGTCGTTATAGGCAAATACCTTCGGCACTAATTGTCGCGCGGTCATGTGTGCCGCAATAGAGATCGCTTTGTTGCGCTGCAGGGGGCGCATCGCACGCGAACGCCAACCACCAAGGCGGTCTTCTAGTTGGGGGTTACCATCATTCTCCTGGTAAGAATTAAACGCCATCATATCAACAATGTGCCGCTGATAGAGGCTGTAGTCGTTGAACTCCGGGCGCGGCAAGTGCATGGTCTGCCATCCGTTACGGAAGTCATCGAGTATTTCTACACGACACTGACGCTCATCCGGGGACGGGTCGTAAAGGGACTGAGCGTCACTATTTTTTGCGGTCATGACTACAGCACTATCTTTGACGTAGCGTCCTGTGTTTAGTTCAGTTTTATCTTGAATGATGCTCATGGGTTATGAAACCCCCCAGAATGTTTTTATTATTATACCATTAAAACTTCGGGATGGTACTTACCCGTCCATACTGTTTGTTGCTTGAGTAGTGTATCTTCGGTCCGTTGGACATGGAGCTATTGGCATCCATTGAGAGCGCATAGCGTAGCGCGTCGAGTATGTCGGAGAAATCGTGCGCGGGCATTTCGTCCGGCGTCTTATCTCCTTTGCTTTCTTTGTACGAGTACATCTCAAACGCCTGTACCGTGTTGATACATGTCGGGTGTATCTTAATTTTATTTTGCTTGAGCAGTTCGTGAATAGTGTTGATGCCCGAGAGTATTGACCCTTTCCCTTTATTGACCGAGCGCACGTTCACGCCGCGCTTCTTAAGTGCTTCGATAGCGGAGGCATTCTCCGGGTCCGGGTACACACGGTTGAATCGCTGTGACGCCACCATTTCCACTACCTCAGCTTCCGTCTTTTGTCGCTCCAGCCATTCATCCGTAATCCAGTACGTGCCCTCGTAGTCCTTCTTGATTGTCACCACTGCCGCCGGGTGCGTAAAACCAAAGTCCACCCCGCCCAGGGTGTCTATGACCGACTCCGGCTTGTCAGTCATACCAATGACATGCTGGTCGCGCGAAAATTCCTTGTACACCAATCCTTCCTTCTTGCGAAACTCCGCATAAATTTCCTGCGCGGCACGGTCCTCGGTCATACCCTCGCACATCTTCTCAATTTCCTCTGCCTTCACATGCGGATTGTCGTAAGACGTGAAGTGGAACGTCTTCCATTCGCCGTACGGGTCAGTCAACTCCTTGTTGCATAGCCTATAAAAATGATTAAAACCGTTGGTCGTGGAAATGAACAAGGCCCCACCCTCAGTATCCATGAGTGTCGGGCGCAAAATTTCCTCCCATCCATAATCAAAGTTGGTGTACTTACTTACCTCGTCGAGCACGACAAAATTGTTCTTTACGCCCACCCCCTTACCACGGTCCTGTAGTGCCTCCCAGCCATAGAGAATAATGAGACTGGTTTTGTTATTGAGAGTTCTTACGTTGAGTTCAAGACGTGATTCGTTCGGATCCCCGACGATAGATTGCGCACAGACATCCTTGAGAATTCTCCACATGATGTCTCTCGCATCGTCGCGTGTTGGCGCGTAGTAGACGATACGGGCATCATCCGTAGTAATAGCTAAGGCATAGATTTCATACGCTGCCAGCCAGGACTTACCGAAGCGGCGGCCACAGCGAGCGACGCGAAAACGGTGAGGGTCCGACGCAATGATTGCTTGCGCCGGATGGAATTCCATACTCATACCGGGGGCTCTATCGGCTTGTATGTACCTTCGTGAATTTTATACTTGTGCATCAAAGTCGCTGGAAGAAATACGATAGGGTTATCCGGTTGCCCACCAATGTTGACGTTCTGCGAAGACTTGCCGAAGGCGCGGTCCAAGAGCGTGTTGATAGCGTTCGGGTTACGATCGTTGAGCGCTATGTCAATGAGGGTTTCGGCAAGCGGAACGGCCTGCGCCAGAATAACCTGTTGCATTGCCGCTTCCACTTTTACCTTCTCCCACTTCAAAGCACTCTCGTATTTTTGTACTTGCGATTTACGCATGACGGGGAGGTGGGTGTTAATCGTCTTTATCATTCCCAGCGACTCCCTCTTCACGGAGGTCGTCGTTAGTGACTTGCTGTTGTCCTTTATTTTCATATTGGACCAATTTTTTTACGCCAGACATAGATTATTCCGTTGGGGCAATAATTTCTTCGACGGGTGCGGGTGCTTCGACGGGTGCGGGTGCTTGTTCTATCACTTCATCTTCCATAGAGATATTATATTATGCTACAAATAATAGGCTTAGTTGTCTTCGCCATAAATAAATTATACCACCTGCGTACCAAATTGTCTTGGTCGAGTACGTGCAGCGACCATCTTCAGGGCGTGGTCACGCTTTTGTTTGAACGTGAGGAGGGATTGTTTTTTAATTGCAATCTTACGCATGCGCTCTGAGCGTTGCTCTGGGGTCATTCTTGCCCAGTACGCTTTACGTGCCGCGGTTTGTTTTTCAGTTGCCATAAGAACATTATACCGCAGGTGCAGTTATTTTCCAAAGATTTTTTGAAGTGACTTTTCTACAGCATCTTTCTCGCTAAACCTTGAGTGGACAACATGAGTAAACCCATCATCACACATAAAAATCTCGGGTTTACATAGGCAGCGAGTATCTTTGAGCCTGTGCGGACGGATGTCTTCAGACGGGCAAACGATATGGGCTACCTTTGTCTCGATAACAATATACGTTCCTTCCGTGGGGCAATACCACATAGGGTTATTCTAGCACACGTTCTGGCGCAGGTTGCAATACATGGTTCAAAAATTGTTGGGGGCATTTTTCGTTTCGCCGCTCGCCCTATTCGGGGGTCGACCCCACCCCCCCGTCTTATTACATGAAGCCTTCATTAAAGTACTAAACACTAGAGTATTCAAGAGTCGCACAATATACATTTTGCGACCTATTGACAATGTGTTGTCTAGTAACGTTGTGGTTAAGCCACATTCTGATACTTAGGTTTGTACTATAACACGCCCTTTATCGTGTCAATAGTCGTTTTAAGCATGTTTGACAGACGTGTTTTAGTGTTGTGTTTAGTTTTATCGAAAACATTTTTAAAATCTTTTTTCCGCGCCTAGTCATAAAACAAACATGCGACACGCCCTAAGTCGTGTCCTATCCAATCTCAAGTCGTGTCCTATCCAATCTCAATTACCGAAATCCATGGAGAAGCTACCTCGGTTGACAAAAGTCAAAAACTATTACATAACTCTTTTTTGATACTCTAGATACTTATATATCTACCCTTTATATTATAAAAATAGTATATAAATATATATATATATACTAT
>JAYVXZ010000114.1:0-10863 GCA_043784715.1 Candidatus Adlerbacteria bacterium | reverse complement strand
TATTGCATTTGATAAAGTGCGTAAGAAAGAATACCTTTACGCGCCCGAAATTTTGGAAATGGAGCGCGAGCTTTCGACGTCGCTTGGCACTCGCGTGGTAATTGAACCAAAAGAAAATGGCGGCAAGCTGGTTATAGACTTTATGGGCGAAGAGGATCTTCGTGTGCTTTTTATTGCTCTCGCCCAAAAAGCAGCAAAAGAACCTGTTGTTATTGTGGAGGCTGAAATAATACAAACACTTGAAGAGTATACACCGCTCATGCAACCCCTTGAAGTTGTTGAAGTTCAAACTGTTACAGTTGAATTGCAGGAAACTGTGCCAGTTGTAGAAGTTATAGGTGAGTTCACGCTGCTTATTATGGAATCACCTGAGCGAGACGCGGTAACGCTTGACGACCGCTCTCGGGACGAAAAAGAGGCCGACGAAAACGCTTTCGACCCAAACAGCTTCTCAATTTAATTTTTTTTCTCTCGCTCGAGTGCGTTTCGGATATGTCGCCTTGCCATGGTGGTCTTTGCAAAATCAAGCCACTTTGTTTTTGGCGTTGCTGACTTTTTAGTTTGAATTTCCACTATGTCGCCGTTATGGAGTGTGGTGTCCAGCGGCACCATCTTGCCGTTTACTTTTGAGCCAAACACGTGGTCGCCGATGTCGGAGTGTATAGCGTATGCGAAGTCGACCGGACTCGAAGACAGCGGCAAATCAACGACGTCGCCATTCGGAGTAAAGACGAAGACGCGATGCGAAAAGATGTCGGTTTTTAGTGTCGTCTCAAACTCCGGGTTATCCATTTCGCCTTCAAGGTCGGAGAGCCAATCGGGGGAGTCGGACGAAGTGTAGCGGTTTCGTCGTGAAGTTGTGGGAGTTGCGTCTGGTTTTGGCCCATTTGTACGGCCAAACGACGGGATGAGGCTTCGTATCCAGTCGAAGCTCGACTGGCGGTTGCCGCCTCGTTGCTGGCCAGGGCCGGCATTTTCTTTATACTTAACATGCGCTGCTATACCGAACTGGGCTTCTTGATGCATTCCTTGGGTGCGAATCTGCACCTCAACGATGCCGCCGTCGCCTGAAAAGACGGTCGTATGCAGCCCTTGATAGCCGTTGGGTTTAGGGAAGGCGATGTAGTCTTTAATTTTGTTGGGGAGCGGTTGCCAGAGCTTGTGTACGATGCCGAGTGCACGATAGCACTCCGCCACGTCGGGCACAATAACGCGCAGAGCTGCAATGTCGTACACGCGCGAGAGGTCGCCGCCTTTGCGCTGCAGCTTTTGCCAGAGGCTCCACAGACCTTTGACGCGATGGTCGATGTGAAATTGCTTCATGCCGTCGGTCGCAAGTTCGGTTTTGAGTGCGCGCGACATCTTCTCGAGTCGCTCCGACGTTTCTTGCTCGGCTTCGGTCAAGAGCGTTGTCGCTTGGGCAAATTCCTCCGGGTAGGCATATTCAAAAGCTAAATCTTCGAGTTCGCGACGAACCAGACCCATACCGAGTCGGTGAGCTATAGCCGCGTAAATCTCGAGTGTCTCAAGGGCAATGCGCTTCCGCTTCTCCGGCGGCACGTGCTCGAGCGTGCGCATATTGTGGAGTCGGTCCATCAGTTTGATGATAAGCACCCGTGCGTCTTTGCCGGTGGCTACAAGGAGCTTACGCAAGCTTTCGCGGTGTCGCTCGGCGCCACGATATTTAAAGTGGCCGAGTTTGGTGACTCCTTCAACTAAAAAGCGAATATCTTTCCCAAACTCAGCTTCGAGCGTTTCGGGTTTGACGCCAACATCTTCAACAGAGTCATGCAGGAGTCCTGCTGCTACGGTGTGGGCGCTCATCCCAAGCGAAGCCAAGCCTTTGGCGGTTTCTGCAAGGTGATTAAAATAAGGCTCTCCCGAGAATCGTTTATGGTCCTTGTGGGCCTCAAAAGCGAAAGCGTACGCCTTCTCGACCAAAGCGCGGTCAATCGCGGAAGGGCCGTTCATCAAGTCCAAAATCTCCTTTGGCCCGTACATGCTCCTAGTATACTAAATCCACCTATAAAAGCCTGTAGCATTAAAAATGCCCTTCCAGCGAGATGAATATTTCAACTCGCTGGAAGGGTAGGTATCTAAGCTCTTAAAAATAGTCGAAATAATTGCCATCTACTGATTTGCTTGACTGCGAGCGTGTGATCTGTCCATCCGGCCCGTATAGGCATTTCTTTTCCAAATTCTTTGTGTACTATTTGTACAGCGTTAAGTCTGTTTGAAGCAGTGACGGTTATTGCGCCGGATTTAACCCGTGACCCGCTAATTGCAAAACCGCTTACGATATAGACTGCCATGTGACCTCCCAAGATCAATCTATTGTATTTTTACAATATTAAATTTTAAAAGTCAAATATTTGCTTAGCTGACCTTCTTTTTGGCAAACCCACGTTTCTTTTTTTCTTCGGCGAAAATTTCGAGGGCTCGGGGGAGTTCGATTTCGTAGACGTCGTCTTTTTTAAGCGAGCGGAAGTCTTTTTGGTGCACTATGTAGGGGCCGAAACGGCCGATAGACGCCGATATTGGCTCGCCGGTGTCCGGGTGTTTGCCTAATACGCGAGGTAAGGCAAGGTAGTGTGCTGCCTCTTCAAGCGTTACAGTGCTTGGGTCTTTTTCTTTTGGGATGCTTGCACGCTTTGGTTTGGCGGCTTTGGTTTTGCCTTTTCCTTTTGGTGACTCACCAAGTTGCACGAACGGGCCAAAGCGACCGTTGAGGACGTATATTGGTTCGCCGGTGTCTGGGTGGTTGCCGATGGGCTTGCTCGCATCGTTTGAAATAATTTCGCCTGCTTGAGTGCGCGCACCCGTGCACTCGGGGAATGTGGCGCAGCTCATGAACTTTCCTTGGCGCGACAACTTAAACACCATGTTCTTGCCGCAGATAGGGCAGGTAAACTCCTCTGGTGTTGGGCCCAGGTCGGTCAATTTACCGGCCTCTTTGTCTTTTATTTTTACTTCTTTCAGAAAGGGCGTATAAAAATCCTTAAGCGTTTTAACATACTCGCGTTTGCCGTTGGCGATGTCGTCGAGCTCGTCTTCCATTTCAGCGGTAAAGGTGTCGCCTATGTAGGTGGGGAAGTTATCTTCCAGGAAAGTCGAGACGACATCGCCAGTGTCGGTGGGCATAAGTGAGCGGCCCTCTTTGACCACATAGCCTCGGTCACCGAGCGTCTTCATGATAGAGGCGTATGTCGAAGGGCGCCCGATACCGCGCTTCTCGAGCTCTTTAATGAGCCCTGCTTCGGTGTAGCGCGGCGGTGGAGTCGTCTCCTTTTTTTCGGCAGAAATATCTTTGACGTCCAAGACTTCTCCGGGCTTCACGAGTGGGAGCTCAACGTCTTCGCCGCGTGCTGCGGGGTCGGCTTTAAGCCATCCGTCGAACATGACGCGCGAGCCATTTGCAGAAAATTGCGGCACAGTTGTATCTTTAGTTCCCGCGAGTATTTTAGTCTTCAAAAGTTTAGCATCAGACATTTGCGAGGCGATGGTGCGGCGCCAGATAAGTTCGTACAACTTCTTTTGCTCCGGGGTCGCGCCGTGCGACTCTTTTTCGATATGCGTCGGTCGGATAGCTTCGTGGGCTTCCTGCGCATTCTTGGACTTGGTCGCGTAGGTTTGGTTGTTTGAATACTCCCTGCCGTATTTCTTTTCAATAAGTTTTTGCATTGCTGCGCGTGCGGGGATGCCAAGATTGGTCGAGTCGGTTCGCATATAGGTAATATGCCCCGCTTCGTACAGCTTTTGCGCGATGCGCATCGTGTTTGCAGGCGATAGGCCAAGACGCGACGATGCGGTTTGCTGCAAGGTTGAAGTCGTAAAAGGTGCGCGAGCCGAGCGCTTCATCTCGCCTTCGGTGACGTCAGCGACAGTCAGGCCATCTTTCTTAACTGCGGCGATGATGCGGTCAGTCTCGTTTTTACCAAGTGGTGGCGGCACGTCGCGCGGCTCCTTAACGCACGTGAGCAATAAGTCAGTTTTGTGTGCCGTTTTTGTTTGTGCGGTAATAACGTAGTAGGTCTCTGGGATAAATGCGCGAATTTCGCGTTCGCGTTCCATGATGATCCGAAGTGCCGGAGACTGCACGCGACCGGCCGAGAGTCCGTAGCGCACCTTCTTCCAAATAAGTCCCGAGAGGTCATAGCCGACGAGGCGGTCAAGCACTCGTCGGGCTTCCTGTGCTAGGCGGAGGTTGTCATCAATTTTTCGCGGATGCGCCAAAGCGTCAGCGATAGCCTCTTTAGTGATTTCATGAAAGACGATGCGGTCGGGCTTTTTTAAACCCAACTCTTCTTTAATGTGCCAGGCAATAGCTTCGCCCTCGCGGTCGGGGTCGGTCGCAAGTATCACTTCGTCTGCCTTTTTGGCTAAAACCTTGAGGTCGGCTATGACCTGCACTTTGTTGGCGACCACTTCGTAGTGGGGGACAAAGCCTGCAGGGATATCAATTGCCTTCTTGTTGTTCTTCGGTAAATCGCGCACGTGGCCCACGGAGGCGCGCACAATAAATTTGCCGGACTTGTCTATGTCCGCGAGATACTTCTCGATGGTCTTCGCCTTGGCTGGCGACTCGACGATAACTAGCTTCATGAGTGGTTTAACTAATACAACGATATTCAAAAATATGCAAATGACAACTTAAATTACGAAGCGGGGTTTGTACCAGGCGCATATTCTATTAGCGGTGTGCGGCTTACTTTCCAGCCTTCGTTAATAGGGTCGATAAATCGCCACAGTGCTATGATTTCGCGCCGACTGACAAACATCGTTTGGTTTCCCCGCATGCAGTCGTGGATGAGTATTTCATATTCCGAACGGTCAGTGTTTTCGCCAATTGTGTGCGTTAGTATACGGCCGTCTTTAAACGTTATACGAATTTCTTTTTTATTTTCTGCCATACCCTTACCCCCTGCAAGTACTACCCGCACGCCGGGGAAGCGCGCGTTATCTATAATTGTCGTAATTTTAAAGTAGGTCTCCGTTGTTGAATTGGATTGTACTCCGGGTATCTCTGTGTATCCGGTATATTGGCCACGTATGGTCGACAACTCGACTTCGCCAGCAGATATCACCGGTAGCGCCTCTATCGCGTCTGAGCGTGAATGTTCCATAGTGACGCGCGCCAACATCTCGAGCATGTGGTTCTGACCCACATCACGCAGTGCGCCGGTTACATCATAAAATGCCCCTCGCTTTTCAGCACCCGAGGTTTCAAAAAATGAAATGTGGATTTCAGACACCAATGTGCCGTCTACGGCAGGTACGTTTTGCATAGCCTCTTTTGCCAAGTAGTGGTCAACACGGTAAATTGCACGCTCCTCAAACGTGTTTTGCAATATGGTATGGAGCCTGTCTGCCGACTTACCACTGGTGCCAAATGGCTTCTCTATCATGAGCCGAACGCGCTTGGTGTCTTGCGCAAATGGAGCGTGGCGCAGGTGTTCGAACGCGACTTTGTAGATTGTTGGTGAGAGTGAAAGGTACAGAACTTTGTCGGCCGTGCTACCCCAGGCCGCTTCAAGCGCTTCGAACGACTCCGACAACTTGTCATAAAGAACTTTGTCCTCTGCATCTCCTTTCACAAAAAAAACTGACTGTAAAAAACTCGTGAGCTCGGGCGCTTGTTCCGCCGACGGCGGGATGAATCCTTCCGGGCAGACAGCCCCTGCAATGTGCGAGCGTAAGTCAGCTTGGCTCCAGTCTCGACGCGACACGCCAATGAGTGCAAAACGCTCCGGCAAGTCGCCTTTAGAATGGAGCGCAAAGAGCGCAGGCAAAATTTTAAGCCGCATTAAATCGCCTGTCACACCGAACGCAACAAATACCATAGGTGAATCCATGTCTCTACTATATACGTTCTATCCGTCCGAGTCTCTCCACAATCAACCCGCGGATGAGAAGTGAGGAAAGTGCTACGTTGGTTTCTTGTGCGGATAACTCGGCGCGGTCTATCACTTCGTCGCGAATAAGCGACTCTTCAAGGGCTTCTAGTACTGCTGCTTCGGCGTGGGTTAGGTCACTCGGCAGTGTTTGTTGCGTTGGTTCGGACGGCTTAAACCCAAGCGCCTCGAGGATATCGTCACTGCTGCGAATGAGTGTCGCACCTTCGCGCAACAGTGTGTTACATCCGAGTCCGGTGTCGTGGCCGAGTTCGTGCGGCACGACCAGCACTTCGCGGTTATAGTCCATGGCCAAGCGGGCGGTAATGAGTGTGCCGGACTTTTCGCCTGCCTCAATTATAAGTGCGGCGGTCGATATGCCGGCGGCGATACGATTCCTTTGAGCAAACGAATGGAGCATTGCTTTAAAGTTATTTGGATTTTCCGAGAGGAGCGCACCACCGGATTTTAAAATCTGCCTTGCCAGCGGTCGGTTCATTGTGGGGTACATCACGTCGTCGCTGAGTCCCGACGGCATAACTGCGACAGTCGGGAGGCCAACTTCAAGCGCCGCTTTGTGCGCGTTCGCGTCGGTGCCCCACGCGAGGCCCGAGACAATAGCGATAGGGTGGTGCGTGAGCCCTGCCACTAGTTTGGAAAGCGCTCGCTGGCCATACTGCGTCGTGCGACGCGAACCCACGATACATAAGTAGACATACTCCGGCCCAGGGAGCGATCCTCGAATATGCAAAGCTTTGGGCATGTCTGGTATCTCGCGAAGGAGCGGCGGGAAATCTTTTGGAAGCAGCGTGCGGATAGGAAAATCCATGTGCTCGTATCCTACACGCCCGACTCTTTTCGCGCCAGAAAGAGTAGTGTAATCTATGCATATGCTAGATATTAATTTTATACGGGACAATCCGGACATTGTCCGCGCGACCCTTAAAAATAAAAACCGCGAGGGTGTCAACCTCGATCGCATTTTAGAGTTGGCCGAAGCACGCAAAAAAATTGCCGGGGATATTGGCGAGATAAATCGCAAACGCAACGTGGCCCAAGAGACGCGCGACTTCGAGGCAGGCAAGTCACTCAAAGATGCGTTAAAAGACACTGAAGAGAAGTACCAAGTAATCGAAAAGGAATTGGTGTCTTTGCTTATCAAAATCCCAAATATACCGTCTGCGGATACTCCCGTTGGGCCGGACGAGTCGGGGAATGTTATTGTTCGACAATGGGGAGAGAAGCCGCAATTTACCTTCGTGCCAAAAGCACATTGGGATATAGGAAAAGACTTAGGCATTATCGACAGCGAAAAGGCGGCAGAGGTGTCCGGTGCACGCTTTACCTATTTAAAAGGCGACCTCGCGTTTTTGCAGTATGCCTTGCAACAGCTAGTGTTTAAAACTCTAACGTCGGAGTCTGAGCTTAAAAAAATTGTGCAAGAGTTTAATCTCACCGTTAGTGCTAAGCCGTTTGTCCTGGTGATTCCACCCGTCATGATGCGCTCGCAGGTGATGAACCGTATGGCGCGTCTTGACCCAATAGACGAGCGATATTATTTTGAAAAAGACGACATGGTGTTTATCGGGTCAGCGGAGCATACGCTTGGGCCGATCCATATGGACGAAATCATTACAGAAGAGTCACTCCCTATGCGGTATGTCGCAAGTACTCCCGCATTTAGACGCGAAGCCGGCGCTGCAGGTAAGGATACCGGTGGTATCCTGCGCCTACATCAATTCGACAAAATAGAGATGGAGGTATTCTCCAATCCCGAAGACGGCCTAAAAGAGCAAGACCTGTTAGTCGCCGTGCAAGAATATTTGATGCAGGAATTAAAGCTCCCCTACCAAGTCATGCTCGTATGCACGGGTGACATGGGCTTCCCTGACCAGCGGCAAATTGACATCGAAACGTGGATGCCGGGGCAACCCACCGAGGATGCTGCTAAACCGGGCCGCTACCGCGAAACGCACAGTGCCGACTATGTGGGCGGCTTTCAGGCGCGTCGACTCAATACACGCGTGAGGCGCATTAGCGGCGAAGTCGAGCCAGTACACATGAACGACGCAACCGCCATCGCTATGGGCCGAATTCTCATCGCAATTTTAGAGAACTACCAAAACGAAGACGGCACCGTCACCATCCCCGAAGCCCTCCGCCCCTACATGAGCGGTCGCGAGAAAATAGAAAAAAAGTCAGCGTAAAATGGAAGAAATTGAACTAACTTTTTTAGTTAAAACATTACCACTAGGTTTTGAAAATTCTTTGCAAAAAGAAATGTTGGATATTTATATTCCTGCATCTAGTGAGCATCCAGTGCTTCGAGTACGAAAGTCAGGAGATGTGTATGAAATAACAAAAAAAGAACCTATATCAGGAAATGATTCCTCCTATCAGCTTGAAACAACTATCCCTCTAAATGTTGAAGAGTTTGAGTATGTGCAATTATTGCCTGGTAAACGAGTCGAAAAGACAAGGTATTTTTATGAAGAATTTGGAACTCAATATGAGATAGATGTGTTCGGCGGATCCCTAAAAGGTTTAGTGCTCGCAGATGTAGAATTTGGATCGCTAAAAGCAAGAGATGCATTTTCAATGCCAGATTGGTGTCTTGCGGATGTAACTCAAGAAAAATATATTGCAGGTGGGGTCCTTGCTGGTAAGCACTATAGTGATATTGAAGAGAAACTTAAATCGTTTGGATATAAAAAACTGTAACTAAGGGAATATATAAAAACTCGTATTCCTACAAGAGAAAAGAGGTATACTAATTGTATGATTTTTTATTTTGTTACATTAATTATATTTCTGCTACCTATCTCTACTATTTATTACTCAAATAAAAGTTTTACAAACAGAGACAAGTTGTTTCAAATTTTAGCCCAAAAATATAATCTTGAACTAGTATTAGATTATAAAAACTACAATAAACAAAACATGTATGGTGTTGGAGTGTACCCACTTAGAACGCTTAAAGGAAAAGTGAAAGGTCAAGATGTTGTTTTGCAAGACGTTTTAACCAATAATATGGGTTATTTGAATCCCCAAGTGGTAAAGTATGGACCTGTTTTACAAATGCGGTTATTTGGACAAGCATACAGCACAAATCTCACTATAAATGGTATAGAAATTAATAGTAAAAATATTAAATTCTTCTCCATCACGCCTTTTTTATCACGACCTACAATTGAATCGAAGTTATCGAATATATAGCTCTTTTTCGTTGAAATATATGCAGAATACTGAATTTTTTTTAAAAAGGGGCTAAAATAGGTGAGTGGTTAAACGGGTAGATATACCGAAGTCGAATTTGTATAAGCGGCGGCGCAGGCGGCGGCTTATTGCTGCGGGGATTTTGAGTAGTTTTGTATTAACGCTCTTTGGAGTAGTCGTCGCTTTTACGTGGCTGCCGTTTTTGCGGATTAGAACGGTGCAGGTGACAGGGCAAAAGGCGGTACAAGAAGCAGATATACAAAATGTGGCACAAGCAGAGCTTGATGGTGGGTACCTATATTTGTTTGCAAAAAGTAATATCTTTTTGTATCCAAAAGGCACCATACGAGAAAAACTTCTTGCAAAGTATGCAACGTTTGCAAGCGTCGACGTTAGGGCTGAAAATTTTCACACGCTCGGTGTGACGGTTGTTGAGCGGCAACCCATGGCACTGTGGTGCGGCGAGTCAGTCGCTTCAACTTCAGGTTGTTACCTTTTGGACCAGATGGGTGTCGTGTATGCACCGGCGGTAGTCTACTCCGGGGACGCATATCAAAAGTACTATGGCACCGTTGCGGGCGACTCTTTGCCGAAGCAATATTTAAACGCGGCAAGTTTCCATTCGCTCGCCGAGCTCGCCGAAGTTATCCAAAAAAAGGTGAATGCGCGTATCAGGAGTGTCGCTGTGGACGAAAGCTCTGATGTGCGCCTACAATTTGATACCGGTTTTACGCTTATTTTTACCCTTACCTCTGACACCAGCGAAGTTGTTGACCGATTTCAATTAGCCCAGATGGCAGACATATTTAAGTCAAATGCTTTATCCAACTTCGAGTACCTCGACCTGCGATTTGGTGACAAGTTGTACTACAAACTAAAGTTCCAAGCGGCTGCTACTACTACAAGCAAAAAAAAGTAGCAGCGACTGCTGTATTCTTTTGCCGACAGTATGTGCTATGGTAACCCAATGAAAAGTTTTTGGGATACATTACCAAAGCCATTTTATACTTTAGCACCGCTGGCAAATGTCACCGACGCGGCTTTTCGCCGTCTCATAGCTAAGTATGGCAAACCGGATGTGCTGTGGACCGAGTTTGTCTCGGCCGACGGGCTATGCCTCGCTAACGAAGAAGGGAAGAGTAAGCTCATGCGCGACCTCGTGTTTACCGAAGCTGAGCGGCCAATTGTCGCGCAATTTTTTACGGCAAGTCCGGAGCGAATGGAGAAGGCTGCCGCAATTGCTCAAGAACTTGGTTTTGACGGTATCGACATCAATATGGGATGCCCCGACAAGACTATAGAAAAGCAAGGCGCCGGCGCTAAGCTCATTCTTAATCCGACTTTAGCGCGCGAACTTATTGAGGCGGCAAAGCGGGGTGCGCCAAACTTGCCGGTCTCGGTTAAGACCCGCCTTGGCTATAACAAAGATATTTTAGACGAACCTGGCCGACCGGACGGCGGCTGGCTGTCGGAAATCCTGAAGGCGAATCCTGCGGCGGTAACAATACATGCGCGCACAAGAAAGGATATGTCAAAAGTGCCCGCACGATGGGAGCGGGTGAAGCGCGCAGTCTCCATTCGAGATGAATTGAAAAGTTCTGCATTAATCATAGGTAATGGTGACCTCATCAGTATTTCAGATGCAGAAGCTAAAGTACGTGAGAGCGGGGCCGATGGCGCCATGCTTGGGCGGGCAATATTTGGGAAGCCGTGGTTGTTTAACAAAGTTGCGCGGGAAAATAATTCCCACGAGCTC
>JAYVXZ010000113.1:0-10867 GCA_043784715.1 Candidatus Adlerbacteria bacterium | reverse complement strand
CCTGCGTGATTGTTTCTGTATGGGAGATCAAAAGTTGTTTAAAATTTTCAACATTCTCGCCATAGGGCACCAATTCGTTTATAGAATTGAGCGAGCTTTGCCCCGACTCAAGGTAGGTAAATATTTTTTGAATTAAGTACAGTGTTGCGGCAAATGATATAAGGCTAAACCCCGGCGTGTGGTAGGAAAGCGAAAAAAGAATAATAACGAAAAAAATACTAAACGGCTGGAACAAGCTCGTGCTAAGGGCGCGGATAAACGCCAAGCGAATGTTTAAATTGCGCAGCTGCTCAAACAGCTGCTTTGCAAACGAAAGGGCTTTTGCTTCAGCCGCCGAAGCTTTGACCGCTTTCATCCCTAAAATATGCTCAGTTAAAAAATGTGATATATCCTTTTCAATCAATACTGTCTCACCCCCAGTTTGTTGGACCCGTCGCATGAGCGGCCGAACAATAAGAAGTAGAACGACACCGGCCACTAACGTTTCCATCGTCATTGACGGAGAGATATTAAGCGCTACTAAAAAGTACATTAAAAAACCGGTAAAGGACTGGATAGACTGGCCAATACCCTCCAGTAGCGCTGAGGACTTTTGTACATCACGCACGACGGTTCCGTGCACGTAGCCAAGACGTTGCCTTAGCAAAAATGGCCACGAGGCCGAAAACATATGCTTCAACATGACGACGCTTTCGTTACATACAAAATCTGAGACGATACGACCTCGAACGTAACTAAACGCAACGAGTGCAATTGAGCGAGTTATAAACAATGAGACCACAAATACAAGTAGATACCGGAAAGTAAAAGTTATATGCAAAAACCGAAAGAGCGCTTGGATGGTACGGGAGATAAAGTCAGTGGATTGTCCCCCGCTTACCAAAAATGACAAAAGAGGTATTGCAGCGTTAATACCGATACCTTCCAAAATGGCACCAACAAACCCCAGCACAATAAGCACCACAATATGTGGCACATATGGCCTGAATACGCTCTTAAATAGAGTAAATGTTTTAAATACCTTCATTGGACTTATAGCTCGAGCACTCCACCGTACGGGCTTTTTTGTTTTATGTCCCGATTAATCTCCAGCAGCGCAGGCTTCCGCTCTAGAAGGTGTACCACATCTTCGGCCGAAAAGTCAGGGTTGTCTGGTAGTAACTTTTGGAAAATGGTGTTGATAAATTCATAATCTGCTGGCGTGTCGAGTGTCACGCGTATGTCAGGGCGCCGCATAAAGCCCATAGCCTTCCAATTGCCCAGGCGGTATTTCTCGGGGTGGTTATATATATAGATAGAGACATTTTCCAAATCGACTGGATCTTTTGTAAGGGTATACACCTCGTTGAGCACAGCAACCGGGAAGACTTGGACGTCGAACCCGCGTGGGAAGGTGCGCTCGAGGTTGTTGGCGACATAGTCGAACGAACCCGTCGTGAACATATCGATTAGATGGTCGATGTGCCGCCAGTCAATGAGTGGATCGTCACCGGTTATCTCAACGATAAGGTCGGCATCGACCGACTGCGCCGCCTGGAGTACGCGCTCTAAAACGTTGTCCTCGCTGCCGCGCCAACACTTGATCACTTTTTGTTTTGCAAGCTCGACTATAACGTCATCGTGCGGGTTGGTCGTAGTCGCCATGACTATCTCGTCGATATACCGGCTCTTTTTGAGTCGGTCAACGAGCCGCGACAAAACCGGCTCTCCTTCAAGCGGCAAAAGCACTTTGCCGGGCAAGCGAGTCGAGGTCATACGTGCCTCGATGGTTGCGACTATTTTCTTTCCGTCTTTCATTATACTGCTTGCAGTTCGTCTTTATGAGCCAGTATTTTTTGTAGTGCTTCGACAAACTGGTCAATATGTTTGGTCGTGCGTGGGTGCTGGCACAGCTGCGTCGCCAAGAGCTCGCGTTCAAACATCCGCTCAACGACAGGGCACAAGCCTTTGCTGTAGTCGGGCTTGCCGTCATACCCATCATACTCGAACGGGAAGTTAGTGTTATTAAATGCTTTTCGTTCTTGGAATACGCGCAGTAGATAAATTGGTTTGACATACCCGGCAGACATCTGGAAGCCTTCGGCGTTAAGTGCCCGAGCGAGCATGTCACGCGATACGCCGAGTTTAGTTTCGTCGACCTTCATTGCATACTGAAAGTACACATGAGTATTTTCAGCTGGGATATAGGGTAACGTTAACCCGTCAATGTTGAGCGCTTCAAGTTTTTGAGTGAGGTACGTACACAGCTCAAGCCGCTTGTCGGTCAAGAACTGAAGCTTCTCAAACTGCTCATACGCAATTGCCGCTTCAATTTCAGTCATGCGATAGTTACTGCCAAAAATAGGTCCGTCTTGGTAGTCAGGCAGCGCATCGACTACAGACTCACCGTGGTTGCGCAGGAGCTGCGCACGGTGCGCATAGCGGTCATTGTTTGTCACTAATATACCACCCTCACCCGCTTGGACAATCTTGTTTACGTTAAGACTAAATACCCCTATATCCGCAATAGTACCTAAGAGCTTACCTTTGTATGTCGCGCCCGGGGACTGTGCGTTGTCCTCAATGACTTTAAGGTCGTGCTCTTTTGCTATTGCTATAATTTCGTCCATGGCAGCAGCTTGGCCAAACAGATTCACGACGACAATTGCCTTGGTGTACTTTGTGATGCGCTCTCGAATTGACGCGGGGCTAATACAAAATGTCCGCTCGTCGATATCTGCGAAAATAGGCACTGCACCATTTTGAAGCACGCACGTCGCAGACGCCGCCATACTGTAGGGCGGCACAATCACCTCGTCGCCCGGCCCAATCTCAAGTGCTACGATTGCGCCATGGAGAGCGGTCGTTGCCGAGTTAAACGTGACCGCGTGCTTTACTCCAAACTTCTCTTGAAACTTCTCTTCAAAGCGGCGCACTTCGGGGCCGCCTTTAAATTTCTCTCCTGGAGTACCGACGAAACCTGAAAGCGGCCCGCGAGTTATTACCCTCTGGACCGCTACAATTTCCTCGCTCCCCGCGTTGTGTATAGGCTGCAAGGGCTCGGTGAACGCTTGCGGACCCCCAAACAGCGCGAGCTCTGACTTTTGATCTACCATATATAAATATTAGAGAGTAATAATTTTTTTCGACTTTGCACTTGCAACGAGAGCGTCGAGCACATGCATGGTTTGTAAACCATCTTCAGCAGTACTGCCCACAACACACTTTTTATCTAAGCAATCAACCAAGTGTTGCGTCGTACCTTCGAGCATACTGCGCACATCTTCTTGCACTACTCCTGCCTGACTTATTTCAAACGAACCTTTGAAGAGGTCTGACTTGACCACCGGTTTAGTCTCCACACGGTAGCCGTAGTTAGTTACTGACACATGCGCCTTGTCTCCTACCATATGGAAGTCGTGGATACCTACACGAGTAACATCTACACTTTGCAAAGAGGCCACAGTGCCATTTTTAAACCCGATGAGCCCATCGATATTACGGTCCCCTATAGGGGCGGCCGTGTTTTTTTGATTTTCAATGCCGGACACCCACGCAACTTCACTTTGGAGCAAGTACCGTAGCGTATCTACTGTGTGTGTTCCGTTATTGTATAACCCGTTATTGTAGTAGCAGGTTACTTGCTGTACAAAACCGAGCTCCCCTTTTGCAATTCGTTTTTGAAGCTTTTGAAACAGCGGGAAAAAACGGCGCTGATGATTAACGATAAATACGACAGGAGACTTTTCAAGCGACGCCAGCATTGCTTTGGCGGATTTTTCTGAATGAGAGAAAGGCTTCTCACAAATGATGCCTTTAACGGTATATGCTAGTGCTAGCTTAACCAGCCCTTCGTGCGTCGAAGGTGGTGTTGCTATCGCAACAACGTCGGGATGTAATTCTTTGAAACATGTTTCAGCACTGAGGTAAAACGGGACGCCAAAATACTTTGCAGCCTTCTGAGCCAGCACTTCGTCAGCATCTACAACAGCTAAAAGCTTGACGCGCTTGTTGCGTGTAAATGACGCAGCGTGCGACGCAGGTTTAGGGCGAAAGGGATCAAACTCAAACGAGGCTCCGATACGTCCGCATCCAACAACGACCGCTGTATATATTTTTTGTGATTTCATATTTATTTTCCGTCAAACTTCAACACCATATGCACTTCAGAGCAAAGTTTACTGTGGTCAACCGCGCCTTGAAGCGAATCTATCATCGGAACCATCATGTGTGCGAGAGTAGGACCAACAGCTTTGTTGGTCGGGTTGTCGGTAACGGTGACCATAAGACAGCGGTAGAGGTCCATCATGTCTGCGCCAAACCACCACTCACCCACCGAGCGCATGCCGAATTCTTTTGCAAAATATTCAATCGACTTTTCAGTATACAAGTGGGTATGCTCTACTCCCAAAAGCCTGGGCGCGACGTTAGGGAACGCGAGTTCTAAAAATACGCTCGGACTAAACATAGGTACTAACATAAAGATGTACTTCACATGAGGGTTGTCGCGAAGCGCTGCCAAAACTTCACGCGGATGCCGAACATGCTCGAGCACGCCTATCAGAGACACGACGTCAGCATCAATTGTTTGAGCGAGCGAGACTTCGTCTTCGAGGCCAACCAGCATCATATCGACGTCTGGGCGCATAGCCTGAGACAATTTGACTAACATAGGCGACACCTCATAAGAAGTCACATTTTTGAGGCCGGCTTCGAGCATACCAGCCGCAAAGTATCCGGCCCCTGCGCCCAGGTCGGCATAGCGCAGCACTTCGGGGTTATGCCCATTCGCTTGCAACACTTCTTTCAAAAATTTCGCCTTAGGAGTGTAAATGTCGGCGACCCGTTTAGAGTATGCAGCTTTGTCTGCCGACCCGTACGTAACACCGTATGCATCGCCTCCATCATCGACATATACTTTTTGGCAAAACTCGTCAGTATCTTCGTGGAGCCCGTTAACATGCGTACACTTTGTACAGATCGCGTAAGGTATATCCATCTTAACGAATACCACTTCGCCGAGGGCGTCATTGCAATTTTTGCAGTGGGTGCGCTGTGGCTGCTCGAGGTAGAGCTTCGCGAGGTCTTGCTCAGCTTTGAGACTGGTGTCATTTTCTTCAAAAAAAGACTTCTTGTGCTCGAACATAACCCCGCTCGGCTTTGAAAATTTTACTATTTTTTCCATCTGCATATCGATCTCACAGTACTACAACCCGCCCTGATCGGCAAAAGAAACAGCCGACATCCTTAGGTGGATGCCGGCTGAGAAAGGTGGTTACTTAGTTCCGAGCAGGTGATGGGCGACCACGAGCGCTCAGTCGGTAGGAGGATGCCGGGGCTTGGAGGAAGCGACATGAAGCACGTGCGCTATATCGCCCACACTGTGCGCCACAGCAGTGTTTGGGAGCCGTGCAATGTAGGTATGCTCGTGAGGCGGAAACAATTTGAGGAATAACTCCCCCGTTTGTGTGCCTTGTACCGCGAGCAAAAGTGCCTTTCGTCCGAAGTATGGTGCCTGAGTTACAAAGTTTGAAGTTGGCATACAAGCGACAATATCCGATGCCAACACACTTTCTTCAAACGAAGCCTCTTTCCCCTCATCCCACACGAGTTGCACGTGCGGACTACGGAGCGTCGAGGCGAGCGAATGCATTGCCGGCACATCCACGCTTGCACGAGGGTGAGGGCGGACGAGGCACACATACCGACCGATCGGGTCAATAAGCGTAGCGGCCGCCACACCGTCCAATACTGCTTTGAGCGTTTCCAGTTGCATGCCTGGGTACTCCGGGAAGTCAGTACTCACAAGCCCTATGTACAGAAGCACCCGAGCAGCGCGCGGAATACGCAATTTTTCTCGCGTCGTACGACGGGCCTCATTTGGCGGCACCGATGCAGTAACGCCAGTCACAATAAAGTGGTCTTGTTGCACTAGGCCGCGAGCGGCCCATACGTTCCCTACAGCTTGGCTACTTACCAGCCCATACCACCTAGGATCTCGGCCTCGCAGCGCTTCACTCCCCACTGCTTGGATACCGTCTAGGTCTATGTAGAGTCGGTGGGCATGCAGCTCGGCGAAGTGTATGCACCACTGCGTCCATGTGGGCGTCGGCTCTATGCCGACGAGCGCAGCGTCAAATCTGCCGTCCAACGCTGACAGACTCTTCTGAACAAACGGGAACCCTTCAGTTTGTATGAGTCTTTTGATTTCGTTGACAGCATACCCATACGCCATGAGTGTTGCGCCTCCAAACTTCGAAGAGTGCACCTTCTTTTCCAAAATTCGCTTGATGAGGTTGAGCGTTGCCGGCTGCTCGGCTTCGAGCAGCAGTCGTGTTCCGTTGCCCATAAAGGGCGTGCGGAAGACCGTCATCCCCTTAAATGGGGTTTCTTTATTTTGAGGCACTTATGTCTCCTTTTTCATTACAATGTACTACTAAAAGAAAATACCACAGTTTTTTTATTTGTCTATTGCTTTTTGCGGGGGCCGAGCGTAGCGAACATAATAGCGAACATCGCACGTAAAATTTTCAAATTGGCATAGTACCGGCGTGAGTAGTAGCGCGATGTGTCATTTTGTCTCAGTAAAAAAGGTATCCTCACATTTTCGGCCTTGTACCCACGGTGGATGGCCGTAAAGGTCATCTCGGTCCCGGCAGACCGGCGTGTGTCGAAGCGCGGGAATTGTTCAACGACACTTTTTCGGTATGCTTTGAAGCCACACAACGGGTCGATAATGCCAAAGCGCAGGCGCGAATAAAAAGAATAAATATATTCGGCAAATTGCGGGAACGCGTTGCGGGCACCCACCGTGAGGTCGGCGCGGCCCGCCAAAATAGGCTCGAGCATGCGCGGAATATCTTCGGGTCGATGTTCGCCATCGGCGTCAATCGTAATGACAATGTCGGCATGATACTTTTTCACATTCGTAAAACCGGTATTGAGGACCGAGTTGTAGCCGCGGTTAATAGGTTCGCGAATAACGATAGCTCCCGCTGCGGCGGCTATTGCAGCGGTATCATCCGTCGAAGCGTCATCTACCACCAGTACCATTGAAACATGCGGCAGCGTGCGTCGGATAACATCAGCTATAGTACCCGCCTCGTTAAAAGCGGGCATAATGGCCACGACATGTAGATTATTTGACGTCATTCGCGCGCAGAGCGGTGCCGGCAGGAATATTTTTGGTCGCTCGCTTACCGAGGACCACTTTGATTTGAGGAGGACGCAGCGCTACAGCCGGGCGAAGAAAATCTACCATGTCCTTTGTCACCTTCTCGCCCTTCGTGATGTCGCGCATGGTGTAAATGCCGCGACGTTGGACTATCACCGTCTGCTTCTCCGATGGCATAAGCTTCTTGTTGCCATCCCCCAAAGCTCGCTCCATAGCACGGACGCTGTCTACCATTTTTTTAAACGCATCGGGCTCCATAGCCAAGTGATGGTCGGGGCCCGGCAAGGTGTGGTCGTCGGTAAAGTGCTTCTCTATCATGCAGCCACCCATTGCGATTGAGCCAATAGGGACCGTAAGCCCGCCGAGTGGGTCGTCTCCCCCACCGTCTTTGCCTATCGTGTGGTCAGAGTAGCCCACGAGCACATGATACTTTTGTTGTATCGTCTGCATCGCGCGTAAATTCGCGTCGGCAACCGGTGACGGGTAATTAGTCACACACTGCAAAATAATTATCTTTTTATTCCCGGCCTTGCGCACCGTTTTTATCGCCGCCTCAATCTCAGACATAGTTGAGGCACCTACTGCGATAATCATCGGCTTTTTGGTTTTGGCTACATAGGTCAGGAAATCGAGATTATCAATTTCTCCGGAACCGAGCTTGTGGGCCGGGACCTTCACCTTCTCGAGCATGTCGACTGCTTCGCGGTCATAGGGTGAGGAGAAAAAATCGATACCAATCTCTTTGCAATAGTCCGCAAGCTCTTTCACCCACTCGTGCGGGAACTCGGACTTCTGAAACATGTCGAACACCGACTCCTTCCACTTTGCTTGGTAAGAAATTTTGTCGAAGCTATTAAAGCCAGCGTCGGAGACAATCTTCGGAGCTGAAAAGTTTTGGATCTTGTACGCGTCAGCGCCGGACTCCTTTGCTAATTTGGCCAATTGCTTGGCGCGCTTGAGGCTCCCGTCGAAGTTCGAACCTACTTCGGCGATAATATACGCCGGATACCCGGGGCCCACGGTGCGCTTGCCTATGGTAATAGTGTCAGGGGTTTTCATTGTCATACATTAGTATAATTCTAGTATTCGGTCAAAAGTTACTCTATACTTTGCATACATATGACTACGAATGAACATAAGCCCATTTCACGAAAACTAAACTTAGGATGCGGAAAGGATATTAAGGAAGGCTGGATTAACCTCGACATAGGTGATGTACCGGGCGTCGATGTATCCCATGATATCGAAAAATTACCGCTTCCGTTCCCTGATAACAGTTTCGATGAAATACTCTGCAATGACATTATGGAACACATTTGGTATATACCGGTACTCAAGGACATTCATCGTATATTGGCGCCGGGGGGGCAAGTCAATATTCGAGTACCTCACTTCACCTCTAAAAATAACGCCATAGACCCGACACATATTCGCACTTTTTCCGTTGAGACATTCTCTTTTTTCGCAGCCGACACAAAAATGCACGAAAGAGCAGGACATTACTATTTCGACTTCTCTTTTAGCACAATGAGCCGTAAGCCATACATAGACTTCGAGCGTTCAAGCCGAATCCTGTTTTATAATCGTTTTGTAGAAAAGTGGGTCAACAAATCGAAACGTCGACAAGAGATATATGAAGCAACGGGACTTTCGCGCCTTTTCCCAGCGCAAAACATTTACGTTACGTTACAAAAATAAGAGAGAATTAATTTATTCAGTAGAATAAACCGCCTTCTTAGGAATTAAGCGCAATTGTTGCAAATACGACAAAAATTCAAAAAGCAAATAGTCATTGTATTTTCGCGCGACCACCTGCATCCCGAACGGCATACCAGTGAGCGACTTGAATTGCGGTACGCTCACGACCGGCAGATGGGCCATCGTCCACATAAGTGCTGGGTCAGACGCTTCGACAACTTCACGAAGCGGCGCTTCGCCCGCAGTACTGAGAGATATTAAAATATCAAAATTTGCAAAGTAAACATCCATCTCGAGTATCATTCGGTTTTGGAGTTGCATAGCATCCATGTACGTTGCCATTTCAATTTTTGACCCTGCAGTAATGAGCTCGTTCATTATAGGTGACACAAAATCTGCCTGCGAATATTCCCCCTTAAAGTAGTACGACAGCGCTTTGTTATATATGATTGAATGCATCTCGTGGGTTTTTGACATCACCGCAGGCAATATTGTATCGACAATTTCTATCCCCTTCTGCTTGCCAAGCAACTCAATATAGCCCTCGAGAGCTTCTTTTGCATACTGCGGGGCATACTCCCAGGTGTGTGTCTTAGCAAAACCCACGCGCCATGGGCGATTTTCCGGTTTATGCTGCCTGGACTCATCGGTGATAGCGGTATGACTAATGGGATAATCTCGACCGTGAACACGCATAGAGTCGAACACACGTTTTAGATCATTTTGGTGAATGGTAAAAAACCCAAGCGTGTCCAAACTGTCGGTCGTCTTCAACATCCCTGTTCTTGGCAAAAAGCCGAACGAAGGCTTGCACCCGTACACTCCACAAAAACTGGCGGGGCGAACTATTGAGCCTGCGGTTTGGGTGCCAGTCGCTACAGGCACCATTCCTAGAGCAATTGCGACCGCCGAACCGCTCGAGGATGTACCAGGTGTCTTGGTGGCGTCATAAGGATTTTTTGTTTTCTCAAGCGCATGCACCGCGAACTCCGCAGTCACCGTCTTACCCATAACGACAGCCCCCTGCCTTTTAAGATTAAACACGGTCCGTGCATCATTACCGGGAGTAAACCCTTTCCATAGCGGGCTTCCCATCTGCGTCGGAAAATCTTCCGTATTGTAAATATCTTTCACTCCGATCGGTATAGTTTGAAGCAAGTTTTGACGATAGGTTTCCAGTGAGGCTCTCAATAGTATTTTTTCCGCCAATGCTTCATCAGCATAAACTTCCCACGCCAAGTATTTCGGGTCGAGTTCCATAATGTTTTCCAAAGAAGCACGGACCAAGTCCAAGGGCTGCAGCTCTTTCTTCTGGAGCTTCTCCAACAGTTCACCAATCGAATTATCAAAAAAAAGTTTATTCATATGTCCGTTTATCAAACTTCTCGATGAGCTGCTCGGGAAACGGCAGTATGCGCTCTTCGTTCTTATGCGTCTTTGGAAAGACAGGGATGTCGACGCCTTGCATTTTTAGTACTCGTTTTTTCTCCATTGTTTTAAAGAACTCCTCTTCGGTAGAATTAGACACTTTTAAGTAGTAGTCGAGTGACTCTGGCCGCTGTGGGTCGACGGCACGTACCAGACGGAACGCTTCGTCTCTTGTCATCAGTCCATTGCGCACATCCACACTTGCCTGATAGGTCGCTCGGCCATAGCCGCGCTTAAGGTAGCAGGTGAAGTCGTGCATTCCTGACATGATATCTTCGACAGACTTGTAGCGTTTAATCGCGTTCTCCATTTCGGTTTCCCTCCATCCATATGTTTCATGCAGAAGCTCCACTTGCCGCTCTTCGTCCCAAAACATATAGTCGCCGAGGTGGATGCCCCACACCCCGACCGCTTCCATCTCTTCAACACTTGGAAGCTGGAACGGGTACAAGTCTTTTTTGGTCACGTTCACATCAACCATTTGGTCTGGGCTCAATTTGGCGGATTGCTTTAAAAAATATTCACGGTCGAACTTGTGCACGGGGTCGAGATATGACGCGCGGCCAGACGCTTCAGCTAACGACTCGC
>JAYVXZ010000112.1:0-3379 GCA_043784715.1 Candidatus Adlerbacteria bacterium | reverse complement strand
GTACTGAAAATAGAACCTAACGCCGCTTTTGCCCAGTGGTTTACAAAAACATTTCACCTCTTCGTTTTCGACGATGGTATTCGATTGCGTAGCGGTGGGCTTCGGCGTTGGCTAAGAGGATGTCTCTTTCTTTGCCGGCTATGAGCTCTTTATTGCCGCGTAGTTCTCTTGGACGATGCTTTTCGTCTTTGACGACGCCGACGACGGGGATGCCAAGACCTAAGTCTCTGAGCAAATTTTCGGCCACGTTAATTTGGGCGGTGGCGCCGTCAACGACAATGAGGCGCGGCATCGGCCATTCGTCGTGGCCTAAGCGGCGCGAGAGTATTTCTTTTAGCGATCCGGGGTCGTCGCCGGGCTTCGCGGTTTTTATTTTAAACTTCCGATAGTCTGCTTTTTGAGCCATCCCCTCTTCCACGACTGTCATGACGCCTACTGCCGCCGAGCCCGCGAGGTGGGCCACATCGTAGGCCTCAATACGATTATTGCCCACGCTTCGCGGAGCGCGGTACTCGTCTTTAATAAGTGACACGTCTTGAATGTGGCTTAGCGCAAAAAGCTGGCGTTTAAGCCTCGACGCTTCTTCAAACGCTTCGTCCTTCGCGGCTAGATTCATGTCACGCTCAAGACTTTTGACCAACATACTCTTCTTACCCTGAAACAAAAGCACGATGCGACGAATAATTTTCGCATACTCAGCCTTTGAAATTTCACCAGTGCAGACCCCTGGACACAAGCCTATATGCCGGTTGAAGCATGGTGTACCGCCTTTCTCCTGTACAAAGGACTGTCCTTGGTTGCGCAAAGGACTGTCCTTTGTATTTTTTTGCTCTTCGCAGGGGATGCACTTGTGGTCGCGGTAGGTGAATATTTTGCGAATGATGCGCATAGCTTCCTTGAGCTGCAACCCATGTGGGAAGGGGCCGAAGGTAAATTTTCGCGTTTCCGGAGGAAAGTCTACGTCGATTGTTTTACCGCGCGCAACCATGACCCTTGGAAAATTTTCTTTTGTAATGACAACATAATTAAAACTCTTATCATCTTTAAGGTCGGTGTTGTAGTGCGGCTTATTGGTGCGTATTAAATTCGCTTCCAGTATGAGCGCCTCGAGCACTGAGTCGGTTATGCGCCAATCTATATACTTTGCCTTCGTGACCATCTGCGCGATAAGCTGGCTTCTAACTGCGGCGATGTCGGCAACAAAATACGACCGCATACGGTCCGAGAGCGACGTCGCTTTGCCTATATATAGCACTTCCCGCTTCGTACCCATAAAGAAGTACACACCCGGAGTATCGGGAATCTTTTTTACCTTCTTTTTGAATTCGTCGAGGGTCACGCTTACAGTATAGCAAAAATTGACATTTTGGTAAATCTCTGCTATTTGTTAGTACGGCGTAGCACTCAAAATAAATTGGAGTTTGAAATGTTACAAGGATTGATAGTAGCAGTGGTAGCTTTAGTTATTTTGGCTCTTTGGAAACCGGTCCATCAAGAGTACGAAAAAGGCAAACACTTAAGCGCAATATCCATTGTCCTTGTGGTGATAGGACTTGGAGCCGCGATTTTATCAAAGCTCTAACAATATGACTCTTTGCCTCGCACACAAACGCGAGGCTTTCTTTTACCTTCCTTTCAAGACTCGTTTGAGATATTTGCCGGTGTGGGAGTTTTTATTATTTGCAACCTCCTCGGGAGTGCCTTTAGCAACTAATTTGCCGCCTCCCACACCACCTTCGGGGCCGAAGTCAAGTATATAGTCGGCACTTTTTATGATGTCCATATTGTGTTCGATAAGCACGACTGAGTTCCCTGCTACAACGAGACGGTTGAGAATGTCGATGAGTTTTTGCACGTCTTCATAGTGGAGCCCGACTGTCGGTTCGTCGAGTAAATAAATTGTTTTTTGCATGTGCGGACGATAGAGCTCAGAGCCAATTTTGATACGTTGCGCTTCACCGCCAGAAAGAGTTGTCGCAGACTGTCCGAGACGCAAATAGCCTAAGCCCACTTCGTCAAGCGTATGCAATCTATCGTAAATAGCAGGAATATCCTGGAAGAAATCCAGCGCTTCTTCTACGGTCATTTCTAAAATATCGTAAATATTTTTCTTTTTATATTTTACTTCGAGCGTCTCTTTCATGAATCGCTTGCCTAGGCAGACGTCGCAGGTCACAAACACGGTCGGCAAAAAGTGCATTTCAACTGCTATCATGCCGTTGCCTTCGCACGCTTCGCAACGCCCGCCGTGGCGTGACTGCGGCACATTAAACGAGAAGCGCGACGCCTTCCATCCGCGTGCTCGAGCTTCGTTTGTCGAAGCAAAGAGGTCACGAACGAAAGTAAATGAGCCGGTGTATGTTGCAGGGTTGCTACGCGGTGTTCGCCCAATGGGCGACTGGTCGATGAGTATCGCACGGCTTAAATTCTCTAAACCGCCAACCGACGATGCGTTAAACACTTTGTTGGTGCGGTAGCGCTTATCAAACCTTGCCTTTAAATTTTCGTACAAAATTTCATATAGGAAGGTTGACTTACCAGAGCCCGAGACGCCGGTGATAGCCACCATGCGGCCAAGAGGAATGCTGGCATTTACATTTTTTATATTAAACGCGCTGCCTCCTTTGACCTCTATCCAGCCTTTGTCTTTGTCTCGACGCGTGTCAGGAACCTGCACTGCCTTTTCTCCGCGTAGATACGCAAGTGTGACCGACCCGCTATCGTTCTTTTTAGCGGTAAGCAATTTTTCGAGGTCGTCTGCGACGACAATTTCTCCGCCGTGTACCCCGGCACCCGGGCCGATGTCTACTAAAAAGTCTCCGGCGTAAATAGTGTCCTCGTCGTGCTCGACGACGATAATGGTGTTGCCTAAATTACGCAGATTGATGAGCGTCTTAATGAGTCTCTCGTTGTCGCGTTGGTGGAGCCCAATGGTCGGCTCGTCCAAAACATACAAAGCGCCAACAAGGCCGCTACCCAGTTGCGAAGCAAGACGAATACGCTGCGCTTCACCGCCGGAGAGTGTATTCGCACGCCGCTCGAGCGTCAAATAGTCGAGCCCGACATCGAGCATGAATTTAAGCCGATTGCAGATTTCTTTAATAACTGTTTTAGAAATCTCTTGGTCTTTTTTTGAAAGCGACAACTCAAGAAAGAAGTCATACGCCTCTTTGATAGACATGCGCGTGATGTCTACGATATTTTTTGCGCTCGGCGGTACCAAATGCTCTGGTCCGAAGAAATCCTCTTCAATACCTGCAGGCCTACTCGTGGACGGTACCGAAGAGGATTTCTTCGTCCCAGCGCGGTGGTCTGCGGGTGTCGGCGCATCTTCTGTGTCGCGTCCCCTCTTGACCTGCAGCAGAGCAGAAGATGCGCC
>JAYVXZ010000111.1:0-3441 GCA_043784715.1 Candidatus Adlerbacteria bacterium | reverse complement strand
GGCGAGATCAACCGATATCGTCTATAAAACCGAGATACACAATCTGCAGACCGCCGACAGCTACACTACAAATGTGGTCTATATTGTTGTGCCCACCTTTTAACCTATGAAAAAGACTCTTTTTACATTCCTACTATGCATACCGCTCCTAAGTTTTTCGAGTGCACATGCACAAAACTCGTCTTTGAGCGTTACTCCCGTGGTCATTGACGAGAAGGCGCAGGCGAGAGACATTTTAAAGGAAAGTATCACTATCAAAAACACCACCAGTCATGTGCTGCAGGTGTACCCGTCGGTCAACGACATCAACGCAGAGCTTGGCGAACAGGGCTATACGCGCGCAACCGACTCAAGCGGGCTGTCTAATTCGCTCGCCAACTGGATAGAAATTTCGCGCGGCGTGGTGCAGCTGTCGCCCGGCGAAGAAAAAGCGATTCCATTTTTGGTACGCGTCAATATGAATGCCGCCTCGGGCGCATACCATGCACAAATTTCGCTTACCGAAGGAGGGACTCGCGCCGAGGCAGACTCTAAACCAGCTTTAGGGGTAGTGATGGTCAATGTCGAAATTAAAGCGGATATTAAAGAGTTGCTGCAGCTCAATACATTTTCGACTGGTAACATCTTCTTTAGCGGCGACGATGTTTTGTTTAATTACAAACTCCAAAATATTGGCAATCAAGAGTTGCAACCAAAAGGGGAAGTGCATATCTACAACCGACAAGGCGTTGAGGTTGCAAACGTACCGGTAAACCACGAAGGCAAAACTATTTCGCCGGACCAAGTGACAGAGCTCGCCTCAGTGTGGAGCGCGGCGAATGGATTTGGTAGGTATAAGGCTATGCTCACCGTGGACTACGGCTCGGCGCTGACAGCAACGGTGCAAGATACAGTCTTCTTTTGGGTGGTGCCCTGGAAGCAGATGCTCGCGATGTTCATTGTGAGTCTTGCTATTATAGTCGTGCTTGCACTCCAGTTCCACAGCTGGCTTGAACGTCGACACTTATACAAATTTGCGGACGCGGGCCTTTTGAACGACGAAGCTATTAAAAAGATACATGGTGACGATATGGACAGTATATCGGCATTGGTCATGACACCGGTCCAAAAACTAAAACAGTCAGAAGAACTGCTGACGCCACAACTTGAAAAGAAGCATTTTACTATTTTTAGCCGTAGCACCGCAAAAGAGGAGTCCTTTGCTCCTGTGATACCAGAGGAGGCTCGACTCGAACATAAAAGCCTTAAGGATGTGCTCCGTAAAGACGTAGTGCCGCATCCAAACGGGAGCTCTATTGACCTCAAACAATTGCGCCCGCAAGTTTCGAAGCCTGTTATTAAAGTAAGCCAGCAAGCCCAGTCTTCTACGAAGGCTGAAATAAGTGGCAATGTCATTTCGCTTAAGAAACCGCAATGATCCGTGTATACAAATTGACGAACGTACATAAAGCAGCGCTTGGCGCGCTGCTTCTTTTTGGTTTTTTTGGAAGAGTAGCGCCAGCATCTGCCGACTCTTTGTCGGTCACCGTGACGCCACCTCTTTTTCAGTTAACCATCGGGCCGGGAGAGTCTTGGGCGAGTACGCTGAAAATAGTCAACACCAACTCCTACGACGTGACCTACTACGCGCAAGTGATGGACATGCAAGCCAGCGGGGAAGAGGGCAGGAGTAAGTTCACCCCGGTGGTTGACGAATCGAAAGACCCGGCGTCTCAGTCGTATGCTTTGGCACATTGGGTATATATCGTGCATGACCCTATTGTCGTTCGGGCGGGTACAAGTCAAGATGTGCCTTTTTCAGTGGAAATCCCGACGACCGCCGAACCGGGTGGCCACTATGCAGCTATTTTGGTCGGCACAGAACCGGGCGGGCTCCATGCAACGGGGACAGTGCTCAAAGTTTCGAGCTATGTGTCGTCGCTCCTTTTTGTGCGTATTAAAGGCAACTTGGTCGAAAACGGCCGCATTCGTGAATTCATAACCTCTCAGCAGCTATACCAAACGCCCAAAGCCGACTTTTTACTTCGGTTCGAAAACTTAGGTAACACGCACGTACGGCCGCAGGGGGACATTACTATTTACAACATGTGGGGTCGTGAGCGCGGCAAGGTGCTCGTCAACCAAGACGCAGACAGCAACTTTGGCCACGTACTGCCCAAAAGTATTAGGCGCTTCCAATTTTCGTGGGAAGGGAGTTCGGACCTGTTCGATATTGGCCTCTATAGCGCAGTCGTGACGCTGGCATATGGCGAACAGGGCAAGCAAAACGTTACCGGCAAGACCTTTTTTTGGGTAGTACCGGTCGTGCCGGTAGCTATTGGGCTTGGAAGTGTCGTTCTCTTCTTTTTCCTTCTGGTGTGGTTCATCCGTCGCTATATACGTCGCGCGCTCATGTTGGAGCAAAAAAGATATGGCGTGCAACCTATTGCAGCGCCCACACAAGCACCATCCATTGTTGAGACCTTCATAGAGCCTGTCCGAGTCGGAGTAGTGGACCTTAGAAATTTATCTAAACCACTGCAGGCTTCGGTGCCTATTGCGGCGCGAATGATACAAAGTGAGTCGGAGGAGCAACCGCGTTCTGCAGGGCAATTTATTCGAAAATATAAGTTATTTGTATTCTTTATACTTGTAATAATAATCGGATCAGTTGGCACCTGGTTGTACTTCCACACTGTGCTCGGTGGCTCCAAGAAGTTCCAGATAACTGATGTCCATATAGAGGCGGAAAGTGCACCCACGCCCTGAGTTATCCACAATGTAAAGGTTTTTTTACCCACCATTAAAATTTAGACCCGTATACTAGTGCTATGGCTAGGCGTTCACACCAAATTTATTCTAACTATTAGACCTTTGAAATTACTATGAAATCACTAGGGAACCACATTCGTCTCACACTGCACTCACAGCTAGCACTTTTGCTGCTAGTCTCAGTGCTCCTGTGGTCAATAGGCGCCCCCGTGTTGTTTCAAAGGGCACATGCGGCATCTCTTACGCAAGTAAGTGACACTCTCACTACCTCCAACCTTGGAACGAATTCAGGCCACACAATACAATTCACCTCTAACGCAGCAATCACTGCCGGCCAAACTATTATCTACCAACTCGACCCTGTCGGCAGCGCCTTCACAGAGGCCTTTGACCCGGCAACAAGTACTAACTTTGCAGTATATGCAGGCGGCGTACTCTACTCAGTCGTTAACGCTTGTACCTCGGGTAATCAGTTCAGTGCTGTTGGCAACTACAACAATGGTACAAACGAAAATCTTACTCTCACGTTGTGTGGTGGTTTAACTATAACCGCAACTACAACTGTCGCTCTCAATGTTGCTACTTCATCCGCACAAACAAAACTTTGGACAAATCCCGCTGCTGCCGGTTCCTACCGCATCCTAATTGGCGGTACCCAAGCTAACTCTGGCGAGACTCGCGTCGTCACAC
>JAYVXZ010000110.1:0-11149 GCA_043784715.1 Candidatus Adlerbacteria bacterium | reverse complement strand
TTTTTTTTAGGCTTAGTTAGATATATACGCAATAGCGGCAGCCCCCAAGGTCAAAAAGAAGCAAAGCAGCTTATCACGTGGGGATTGATTGCACTTTTTGTTATTTTTTCGATGGCAGGTATTTTGAAGATGATGTGCATAAGCTTTTTAGGCAATTCAAATTGCATCAATCCGGCAATTAATGATACGGGGGATAAAAATATACCTATGTTCGTGCAATCTGCGTAATGTTCGCTAATATATATCCTACGTGCAAAGCGCAGCTATCCACACAAGGCTATTGTGACGCTACGGTAGCCTGTTAGACTGAACACATATACATTTAAACGATATCGAGCCACATTAAACTTCGTATGAAAAAATTTGCACTCATTTCCTCCGCACTGTTCGCCGCACCTCTTTTCGCTTGGGCTCAGTATGGTTCACTCTCGCCTATTTCTCAATTTATTGTTTCAATCGGTAACATTGTTGCATTGCTCATACCTATCACCATTGGTATAGCGATGGTGGTGTTCTTTTATGGGCTTGTTAAATACATCCGAAATCCTGAAAAGACTGATGGCAGACAAATAATGATAGCTGGTATAGTATCGCTTTTTATCATGGTATCTATATGGGGCATTATTCGCCTTGTGCAGACAACCATCCTTGGTAATACAAACCAGCCAAACCAGGTTAACGCTCCGCACTTTCCAACTAACTAGTCGCTTACTCATTCGTACTTCTTACTTATGCCTCGATGCGAAGCAGACGGGGCCACCTGTGCCCTCCTTAGTAGCTTCATAGCCTATATAGTCAACCCTATACTCATCCTTTTAGCTTCTTTAGCGGTGCTAGTGTTTGTGTGGGGAGTGGTCCAGTACTTGTGGAAGCTCCGAGGCGGCGATACGAATAATACAGATGGCAAACAGCATATGCTGTGGGGCTTAGTCGGACTCTTTGTTATTGTTTCGACGGTAACCATACTACATATAATTTCAAATACCGTTAGCGGGCTTTTACCCTAACCAGCGAAATAAAAAAGCGGCGTGTCTTTCGACACGCCGCAAAGGAACAGGACACAAGGCATGTTAACTGCACCGTTCAAGAAGATTCCCTGGTGTGTTTGGGATGCATTCTGTACGTACAACCACAGGAGCTCCTGCAACTGCGCGCACAGAGTACAAACCGCCAGGCACCATCGAAGCGTCTTCTTTATTACACACTCGATTTTTCAGGATCTCGCCCATGCGGTTGGATACACTGACACAGCCCATGGAAACATTCCAACGCACTTGGCATGCGTTCTCGTTCACGATTCTCTCCTCGTTTAGTGACAAGGCGAATCTAACCGGAACTCCAGAACAGACCGGCATGTTCTGCTTCAATGACGTGCCTGCCGGCTCCGAGCTGGAGACACTATATTCGGACGGAGACTTGAAGTAATTTACCGTCTGAAAGTAGTAGTAGATCAATATTCCTCCAACTGCAACTGCAATTAAAGAAATAATGATCCTGTTGAACCATAGCCGAAACTTGGTGACGCTCTTTGTGGTATCGTCTGTTCTTTCTCTCCGTAAATCTGAGTAACTCATGAGCCGCCCCCTCTTCGATTACGATTACCGCCACCAGTATTGTTACTGCCACCTCCTGTATCTCTTGAAGCTAACTCTCCAAAGACTGCAGCCCCGGCTCCAATCCCTTGCAAACCCTCAAAGATATGAACAACACCTTTTGCGTTGTCAGATACAATGAGTGCTTGGGTAAGAAATTTAGCGTATTGGTCCGGTGTTATAACGCCGTTTTTAATTCGCTCTGCCAGTTCTTCAGGACTAATGCTGAGCATCCCAGCAACGACAGCTGAAAACTGCCTTGCTTCGTCGACTGAGTCTCGTGTACGCTGCACTGCTTCCGGGAAAGCGACTCCTTTAATAAATATCAGGGCGGTTCGAATGCCGAACTGAGATAAAAAGAGACGCATTATACCAGTTTTCATGAACTGCTCGCTCATGTCAGCGTTAGCTTCCCCAACTGAAGCGCGCGCCTCTTCTGCGTCGATATTGGCAAATCGGGCTGTTAGGAAGCTGCTAACGTAGCCGGTAAATGCTTCGTGAACAGTCGACAGATCGATGCCTATGAACTGGTTGATACTCCGTAAGGCAACAGCCCAACCGTAATCAACGGTGACAATTACGGCCGAAGTCTTGGTGGATACCTTGACTTCGAAGGCAACAGTTTGGACATCCAACGGCCATATGCCGTCTTTGTTTCTTTGTTCCCAAAAAAAGGCTGGATTAAATCCCGGTCCATAGGGCACGTTATTGTGGCTAAATGGATTGTTCGTCACGTACCCGGTCCATTCCGGATTGTAAACGTAGAAACGTGAACTGGTTGTTTTGATGATGAAGCCTGACACCGCTATCCCTACAAGAAGAGTAATTTTTGCGACTAAGGGATGTAGGGCCATACCCATCATATAAGCCAAACCAACCGGAACGAATAGAGCTAGAAAAAGACAAATAATAAGTACCACCCATCGGGAGAACCTATCTCTGTCTATTTCACTATCGCTAGGAGGAGGAATCTCAATTCTGAAACCTGGGTGTGATTTTTTTCCAGAATTTTTTGATGCGTTTGTCGGCGTCTCTTCGTTAGGGGAAGCCACTTCAGGCGAATCTGAGCTGCTTTTATCATCTCGGAATATCCAGAGGACACCAATGATAGCCGCGATCAGGACGATCAGTACTTTGACGGGGAAGCTAGGCATGAACTCGAACATTTGTTCGTTCCTTTTCAAAGGACAGGGTTATTGTGGCACATTGCCACGCTGGATGCATTGTAACATGAAATATGGTTATATGTCAAGCAAAAATATGGCTTGAATTATAGGGATTCTAGGTTCAGACGAACTTAATCAGTATGTTCGGTACAAAGCAAAACACCCCGTTTATACGGGATGTTTGTGCATTAGGTGTGCTGGGAGGGAGACTTGAACTCCCATGGGTTGCCCCACGTGCTCCTAAGGCACGCGCGTATACCAATTCCGCCATCCCAGCTTCCGCCTCGGAACGTCCGTAGGGACGCTCACTAGGCGGATTGTACGCGAATTTTATTGTGTAGTCGAGAATAAGTCGAAGGATCGTGCTTATTTTCCCGTCACATAGTAGACGATTGTCTTCGTATCGAAGCTATGCGCGCTCGTGACGGTAAGTGCCAAGTTTCCTTCGACAAAGTTGGCCGGGACAAGGTAGCTTGAGTTGTCGAAGTTGCCGGTCGCATTTGCGTTAAACGTTGCGACGACTGCGGCGCCAGTCCTATCGGTCGTGACGGTAATTGCCTCGCCGGGCAAGTAACCGTGGCCAATGAAGTGTAATGCCTCACTCGGTTTGCCGAAGTATGAGCCGAGCTGAAGGTCGGTGTATGTTGGTGCAATGGTCATGACGCTCGACGCAGTTGAGCCGCTCGTTAAGCCGGTTGCTATAATTGTTGCCGGGCCCGAAGGTGCGAAGGGGACTGATACGCCTGCGGTAAAGGTACCATCGTCAGCAGCTGTCGCAGTGCCAAGCGTCGAGGAGCCACTAGTGAGTGAAATAGTTTCACCGCCGGCAAAGTTGTGGCCCATGAGTGTGAGCGTCGCGCCGGCTTGCGCCCAATAGGTCGAGAGCGTCATCCACGAATAGTACGAGCCAATGACCATTATGAAGCTGGTGGATGCACCGCTAAGCTCCCCGGTTGCCGCGATGGTAAGAGTAGTATTTGGCGTTGTGGACAAGTGTACCGAGGGTATGGTGAATGCTCCGCTCGCGTCGGTAGTCGCATGCGTAGTCGAAGCTGCGCCGACCGTAATGTCGACTATTTCATTTGGCGCGAAACCCGAGCCTAAAAGCGAAATGTGCGAGCCGGGTGCGGCGTAGTAAGCCGACGGCGACAGTGTAGGGTAGAGCTGGGCCAATGTTACCGGCGCGTTAGCTATTGCACCCGAAAGGTCACCGACAAGTCGGAATGCTGCGGGCGACGTAGTCAGGTAAGGAATTGTGACGCCTCCTGCCGCAGTAAAGGCACCGGAAGCATCAGTCGAGATATGCGCGAGCGGTGTAGTGCTCGCCCCGCCACCGGCGGAGCTGGCACCCAAGAAGACCGACACGCCTTCACCCGCCCCAAACCCTGCGCCCGTGAATGTTACATGGCTACCGGGTGTTGTGTACCACGTTGAGGGGCTCACGTACGGGTAGAGGTCGGATACGCCGATATGGAACGTGTTAGAGATGCCGCTTCTAGCGCTCGTGAGCGTGTAGGTTGCGGTGGAGTTTCGAAATGAAAAGGGAACAGTCGAAGGGCCTGCGTTGGTAAACGAGCCGTTCAAATCTGCCGTGAAAGTGGCAAGTGTGCTGCTCGCCGCAGTGCCAATTGTAATTGTTTCATTTGGTACGAAGCCTGAGCCAGACCAGTTGAGCGCGCTCCCTGGCGCTATGTACCACGAGTTAGGCGACGCCTGAGGAAAGAGCGCGTTGACGTAGAGGTAGGTGAACGCAGGTACGCCGGACGTTTGTCCGAGAGCAAGGACAAGGTACAATCCTGCAGGAAAATTCGGGATAGTGAGTGCCGCGCCCGAAAACGCTCCACCAGTGTCGGCGGTAACATCAGTCGAGTTGAGCCCGAGCATCAAGTGGACCGTCTCGCCTGGTGAGAAGCCCTGACCCGCAACCGAGACTGTCGCAAACGGCGTGTTGCCGCCGGAGAGGCTGAGCGTTGGGGTTGTTGGAGCAGCGAGCGCGATTGAACTTATACATAATGAGCCAAAAACGGCAGAAGCCAAGAGAGCTTTTTTCATATACATATTCATTAAAAATAAAAAGTATAAACAAAAACAAGGATACGACCAAAGATACAAGAAGCGCGACCATGAGCGTCGCTGTAAGCGTTACACTATCCTGCTGAAGGAGGGGTGAATAAAATTTTTTTGTTTCGGCTTGAGTATGTAAAAAACAGCACGCAGGCGGTGCATCATCAGGTTGTCGAGCGTTCTGTCTTTGATTAGTCGTCACAAGTATTTTTCCTGACGGAAAAATCTCGCGACCCCAGCTCGCGGTTTTTGCCTTTCCTATCGGTCAAACAAAAACATCGCTGTGCTTCGGACAAAAGCACAAAATTCCACGCAGGTGGAATTGTTGTGTCTTTTGTCCGCCCACCAGGGCTCGAACCTGGGACAGTCTCCTTAAGAGGGAGCTGCTCTACCAACTGAGCTATGGGCGGCTAAAACTTCCTTTGGAAGTTCGCCCGTCCCGGTAAAGCCGGGAGTAGGGATAAATAAAAAGTACTACATATTCTGCCGCTTAACAATGTCTTCCCAAAAGGCACCGACAGTGTTGCTCGTGTATTTCCACTGTGAAGTGTGTTTGAAAATACTATTTGCTGTTTCTAAAGCGTGCGGTTGGAGGAAGACGTTGATTAGGATAATGCCGTTTGGGGCCAAACAATTTTTAAGATCAATTAAAAATTTTTCCTGAGTGACAAGCGGGGAGACTTTCGAGCCATAAAAGAGGTCGATGACTATCAAGTCAAAACGCACAGAGACATTGGCGAGTATTTCGCCTGCGTCACCTTCAAGTATTGTAGGTAATGGAAATGGAGTACACAGTTTGAGCTCACGGGCGAGGCGGACCATGTGGGGGTCGTACTCTACTGCGATAATGCTACAGCCGGGGAAGATTGTATAGAGGTCTTTGAGGGCTCCTCCTGCACCAAGGCCCAACATGAATATGTTCGGTTTTGCTACAACGGCTTGTTTAATTTTTTTAAACGAATAGCGCCATATGGTGTTTAGTTCGTCTCCGGTTTGCTGTACGCCACCGGCACGCACTGTGTACTGGCCAAAAAAACGCTCGAGTATTATTGGCCCATTTTTAGTAGAGGAAATGTTTTTTCTATCAAATAGCCAGTACATATATTAAAAAAGCGTACCACGCTCAAAACGATACAATGTCGGTGGATACAAGAGTAGCTGCGGATTAAACTTCAACTTAAATGTTGTAAAACCTTTCCAGCTTACGGGTTTGCCTGACATCCAAAATTGTCCAAAATGAAGAAAGCGAAGGTGTTGTTTTTGCGAGGTTTGAAACCAATGGTCTATGAGCCCTACCATCACCGGGTTATACCCCGATAGGGTTCGCATACAGCCTGTCGCATAATACGAAGCTTGGTGTGTGGGCGAGTTAATCACACCGATGCATGCAACAACTTCGCCGGTAGACTTTTCGCGCGCTCCCCAAAATATGACCTGCCCAGGGTCACACTGCCATTTTCTTTTCATAACCTGGACAACCAATCCAATTTTTTTGTTGATGGTGCTGCTTTTGCATGTTTGTGCATATTCGCTCCAAGATATCTTTTCTATCACGTACCTTGAGCTGTAGATTGTGTGCCACTGCCGAAGGTCGTACCGTGCTACTTTTATCCATTGTTTTTGATACTCGGGGAAGGCCCTGAGATCAAAAAAACCCTCAAGTTCAGACGGCTCACTGGAGAGGGTGCGCCAACCGGGGGGAATATCTTGGCGAATCAGTCGAACCCACTGGATTATTCGATTGCAAGCGCCAGGGTCTGAAGTAAAGTCGGCTGGCTCAGTATCGCTCACATATCCTTCGATAATAAATGGCCATATGCCGCGGCGCATACCTCGCGGGTGCGTACCAACGATAGCGGGCCGAAAAAAACTCGGCATATCAAGGTGTGCTGCATATTCAGGCCATTGATGGCGCGGTTGATACTCAGGAGGGAGTGAGATAACAAACTTCTCGGCGCTTTTTTGCATATGTTGGTGCCCGGGGTGGGAATCGAACCCACACAACCTTACGGCTACGAAATTTTAAGTCTCGCGTGTCTACCAGTTTCACCACCCGGGCGCTTTATATTTCTACCACGATGTGTAGGTTGAAGGCTATGGCAGTTAGGACAGAGGATTCGTAAATTCTCTAATCGATTGTCATTTCGATTCCCATTGATATGGTCAAGTTCAAGAGGTAATCGCCCGTCAACTGCTTGCTGTGCCCATCCACACAATTCACACTTTTTATTTTTTAAACCTTCTTTAAATAGGCGCTTCTTAAGTTTGTAGCTCTGAAAATAACTATTCTCAACAAGTATAAGCGATGTCGCAATATTTGGCTTCCTTATAACTTTTTTACCTTTACTCCACATTTTTCCAGTAAAATGCGTGATATCTAAATTATGTAAAATTATATGTTTTTTAATTTGTTCATAATTTCCCCCGGCTTCTACTAAACCTAATGTTAAAAGAACTTGACGATAACTAGGAGACGAGGCAACGACTCTGGCTAAATCTTTTTCGTCCCACTTTCTTTTTTGCGCCACTCAAAAAGTATAGTATATGGTATACGTTTATGTAAAGCCTTCTTGTGCCTTTACCTATTTACTGAGGCCACGGAGGGATTCGCACCCTCGCATAGCGGTTTTGCAGACCGCCGCGTTGCTTCTTCGCCACGTGGCCATGGCACTTGTCGTGCCGTAGTTACTGTAACCTACGAAGCCCTACAGTGAAAGCTCGTCTAAGCGCTGCCGACTTTTTTCGCCTTCGTCAATACGAAATTCGACATGGGGGAGTGAGGCGCCGCGTGCGTGCTGCTTGAATGGTTTCGAAAGCTCTTTGCGACTTCGTTGAGCAAACGCAAGCGCCGACTGCTCGCTCGAGTCGGGAAACACGGTAATAAAAATAAGCGCACGGCGGCCGTCTTCGGACAAGCGCACGGCGGTCACGGTGATAAGCGACTGTCGGCCTGCCTCGCGCGCTAGATATTCAGCGGCGGTAGCGCGCAGAGCTTCTTGTATACGTTCGTTTCGGTTGTCCATAAATGTAAAATTATTTCATCACTACTTCAAAAGCTTCAATATAATCGCCGGGAGCAACTTGCGTTGAAGTGCGAACCATCGCGCCAAATTCAGTTGGCGCTTCAGCTTTTTTAACGGCAGACTTTTGCACTTGCAAGCTCACGATTTCGCCCCGGCCTATTTCCACTTCGGCGCGCATAAACTTAACCGGGTTGCCTTCTTGAAGGATGCCCTGCTCGAGCCGGCCGCCCAGGACTACCCGCCCTTGTTGGTTGCTGAATATTTTCAACACTTTTGCAGTCCCTGTTTTTTCGTCCATATTTTCGCGGGGGTGACGCTTGGCTAGCTCTGCTTCGAGCCACTCGGTGAGCTTGTAGATAATGTCGAACGTCGCAACTTCGACGCCCAAACGCTCGGCTAGTAGGCGAGCGTCGTTGTCGACTTTGACATTAAAACCGACGATGATACCTGCCGGAGTGGACGCGCCCACGAGCTTAACGTCGTTTTCGCTAATCTGACCCACCGAGCGTCCTACCACGCGCACTTCAAGGCGAGGGTCCTGTGGCATTTTTAGGAGTTCGTGGAGTACCGCGTCGCCGGTGCCCGAGAAGTCAGTTTTAATGACCAGTGGCATCACCACGTGTACCTTTCCTTCCTCTTCCGGGTCTACTGCCTGTCGTACGGGGGCTACCGTTTCGCTGAGACGTTTTTGGCGCGCTTCTGCGGCATGTGCCTCGGCGTCCTTTTTTGTCTCCACCGCGAGCCACATAGCACCTACTTCGGGTGCGGTGGTAAAGCCTACTATTCGCATAGGCGTGCCCGGCAGTGCTTCTTTGATATTTTTGCCCACATAGTTTTCCATAATGCGCACCGGCGCGAAGCTTTCGCCGCAGACTATGTATTGGCCACTGGTAACGCTTCCGTCTTTGACAATAAGCGTTGCAGTATTTCCACGCTTCTGGTCGATATGTGCTTCGATGATGATACCAACGCCGGGCAAGCTTGGGTCCGCGGAGAGTCCTTCGAGTTCAGCGGCCAAAAGGATGAGGTCAAGAAGCTCCGGTATTCCTTCGCCTGACTTACTCGAGACCGCAACAAACGGTGTGTCACCGCCCATGCCTTCGACAAATACGTTGTGCTCTAGCAAAGAGAGCTTTGCGCGCTCGAGGTTTGCGTTTTCTTTATCAATTTTTGTAAACGCGACGATAAAAGGAATTTTTGCCTCGTGTATCAAAGTAATTGCTTCAGCAGTTTGGGTCTTTGCGCCGTCTTCGGCAGAAACAACCAAAATTGCAACGTCTGCGGCATTAAGACCGCGCGAACGCATTGCGCGAAAAGCCGCGTGCCCGGGAGTATCAAGAAAGGTTATGTGCCTTTGTACGCCCGCGGGGGTAGTGTGCAGCGCTTCGTATGCAGAGAGATGCTGGGTGATACCGCCCGCTTCGCCTGCGGCGGTGTTGGCTTTGCGGATATAGTCTAAAAGCGTCGACTTACCATGGTCGATGTGTCCGACGACTGCAACAATAGGCGGGCGGTCCCGCGATATGAGTTCTTTTTCCATAATAGGTATTACTTTGTGTCTCCACGTTTTATCTGCACGAGTGATACTTTTGCTTTTTCCACTGCTTCTTGTTCTTCGTCGGACAGTGTAAAAGTCGAGGTGCCGGCGGTGATTGGCTTTGCGTACACGCCAACGCGGTCACGTGCGTAGAGAGCTGAAAATACCACACCAGATAGCATTTCGTCAAGGAGCGCTATAGCGAAACTTTGGTTGCCGCCGGATGAGCCGTCGTTTGCAAATGGGTTGTAGCGAACGACACCGACACCTCGTACCGACGTACGCAGCCGTGCCTCGGCGTGTTTTAAGTAGAGTTCGAGCTCGGTGCGAAATGCCTGCATTTCGTGCATATATTCAGTAAGTACGCCGACCGTGTCTTCCAAAGAGCCGCTCTCGCCCAACGACAGTCGGTCAAGTCTGCGGCTCATGGAGATAATAAAAAAAACGGCCACGAGTGTCAAAACGAAGGCAGCAAAAGCAACGTACGGGGCAGAATGTAAAATAAAAAGTGAAATGTTCATAGATTAGAGAAAATAACGATTTTGAACCTATACCGAGCAGTATATACTAATTAGACAATGATTTGGAACAAGAGGCGAATATATGCAGACGCGGCAGCAGCTACGCCGTTGTCCGAAGCGGCCAAGCTCGAGCTTGTTCGATTACTCGACATGTTCGGTAACCCCGGCGCGCTCCACAAAGAAGCGGTCTTGGCCAAGCTCGAACTTGAAAATGCGCGCGAGTCTGTCGCCCGGTCTATCGGTGCGCACCCGGACGAAATAGTTTTTACTTCGGGAGGAACGGAGGGGAATAACCTTGCGCTGTGCGGCACACTGCACGCTACGCATTACAGTAGTCCGCGGCACGTTATAACAAGTGTAATTGAACATTCGTCTGTCCTCGAGCCGCTCTGTGCGCTTACATCCGCGGGTATGGAGATGACTCAATTGCCGGTAAACTCCGCGGGAATTATCTCAGTAGACGATTTGTCAGACGCTATAACCGACCACACTGCGCTGGTGTCTATCCAATTTATAAACAGCGAAATAGGCACGATACAACCCATTCGCGACATTGCGAAAGAAGTACGACGTGTCAGAGCGCAAAGACTTGCGAGCAAAAACTTTTCGCCACTGTACTTGCACGTTGACGCTTCGCAGGCGCCACTGTGGAAGACGGTCCAAGTCGACAAATTAGGCGTCGACCTGCTTACACTGGATGGACAAAAAATAATGGGTCCAAAAGGAGTAGGAGTGCTGTATGTACGTCGAGGCGTCAAACTGGTTGCCCAACAACTGGGAGGTGGCCAAGAAGGAGGGCTTCGCAGTGGGACCGAAAATGTACCGCTAGCCGGCTCGTTTGCTGCTGCGCTCAAAGATGCACAAGCAAACGAAAACGAAATATCAAAAAAAATAGCAGCGATGCGGAATATCTTGCTGCAAGAGATCCTCGCACTTCTCCCAAAAGCGACCGTCAACGGTGCGGTGGGGGACGAGCGCGTCGCAAACAACCTTAATATTTCAATTCCGGGCCTGGATGGCGAAATGGCGGTCATAGCGCTCGATGCACTTGGTGTCGCAGCCTCGACGCGCTCCGCGTGCGACTCCAGTGACGAAGCGCCGTCCCATGTTCTGACGGCACTCGGTCTAGACTCAAAAATAATCAAAAGTGCTATCCGTTTTACCCTCCTTCCGACTGCCACAAAAAAGGATTGTGTAGTAATAGCAAAAGCCCTGCTAGAGGTTGCGAATAGGTACAGAAATATGG
>JAYVXZ010000109.1:0-3531 GCA_043784715.1 Candidatus Adlerbacteria bacterium | reverse complement strand
TTGAAATATTGCGTCCATGGTATCTGCGGTACTTCCTTTTGCAATTGTACGACAGTGCGCTTGTGGTACGTCTTTTCAGAGTCGCGAGTATCTTCTTTAGCCATCGATGCTTTTGCAAGACGCGTTTCTATCTTCATCACGATGTCGCACGTCTTCAATACATCGCTTCGCTTCATTCCGGACAGCGCAAGCATCTTCTTTATATGGCGAATATATGCCTCGCGCACACGCGTTTGCTCTTTAGCATTGCTTATATAGTAATCGCGATCCGGCATACCGATGCCATCTTGAGTGAGGTGGAGGAGATACTTCTCGCTGTTTTTTGAGTCTTGGTCGATATAAAACTCCCATGGCACGGCTATACCCATGTGATGCATGCGGCCGATGACCTCAAGCAACTCTTGTTGAGATTTTATAGAACGCACCTGCTCCAACCAGGGGAGTAGTGGTTTAGCACCAAGGTCACTTCGACGCTTTTGGTCCATGGCTGAGGTAAAGAGGTCGCCTATCATTTGCTCGGCGGTTCCTTTTTTGTGCGACTTTTTCTTGAGTATGTCAAGCACTATCGTGTGAAGCTGGTGTTCGGTATTTACGCGCAAAATATTGAAAGAACCCCAGCGGGATTCGTCGGGGGGAATTACGTTCTTATTCATCCACCCGCCGTTGGCATACCGGTAAAAATCGTCTTGCGGACGTATTGACGAGTCGATATTTTTGAGGTCAAAACCCCAGTTGTTTTGTATAGTTTTTTTCATTCGATTTTTGCGAAATCGTGTCCCGCTAACCGTCCTTTAAAGCGGGACTTAGGGGCTGAACCTCCTGGTATTAACAGATAGTAACCTTAAAGTAAAACATTGACAAATCAAGTTTTTATTATGTTTCAGAGTGTCAGTAGAAGCACTTATCATGCAAAAGTATATCCATATATATGATGAAGCATCTATTTATTGCTCTTTTCTTTTTGCTCATAAAAAGATACTCTCTTACATATGACACTTAGTGAGGTCCGAGATAAGTATTTGGCTTTTTATAAGGAACGCGGACACGTGATTATACCGTCTTCTCCTTTAGTGCCGCAAAATGATCCGACGACACTTTTTACCGGCTCCGGTATGCAGCCGATGGTGCCGTACCTTTTAGGGAAGGACCACCCGGCGGGCAAGCGTATTGTTGATTCGCAAAAGGCTTTTCGCGCTGAAGATATAGAAGAGATAGGCGACAACCGACACACCACCTTTTTTGAAATGCTTGGTAACTGGAGTTTGGGCAACTACTTCAAAGAGGAACAGCTGAAATGGTGCTTCCAGTTCTTAACTGAGGAAATTGGACTCGACCCGAAGCGATTGTATGTCACTGCATTTTTGGGCGATGATAAAAATGCATTGCCGCGGGACACCGATTCGGCAGAAATTTGGAAAAAGCTTTTTAAAGAAAAGGGGATCGAGGCGCAGGATGCGGTTATAGGCTCTGAAGCCGACGGGTACCAGAGAGGCATTAAAGAAGGAGAGCGAATATTTTACTACGAAGCCAGGAAGAACTGGTGGAGTCGCGCAGGCGTACCCGAAAAGATGCCGGTGGGCGAGCCGGGTGGCCCGGACTCGGAGGTTTTTTATGACTTTGGTTCTAACCCTGCCTCAAAGGGAGGCCATAGCACTCTTGAAGCAGACACGAAGTGGGGCCCACACTGCCACCCAAATTGCGACTGCGGACGTTTCCTTGAGATATGCAACTCGGTCTTTATGCAGTACATCAAACAGCCTGATAACTCATTTGCCTCGCTTCCAAAACAAAACGTCGACTTCGGCGGCGGCCTTGAGCGTTTGGTAATGGCACAGACGAATAGCCCGGACATCATCGCCGTATGTCATGGTCCCATTTTGGAGCACCTGCAAAAAGCTTCCGGCAAAAAGTACCAGCCTGCCGGCGTGGCTGGTGGCGAAAATCAGGCAGAGACGCGCGCATTTCGTATAATCGCTGACCACATGAAAGCTGCAGTCTTTCTTATCTCCGACGGCGTGTTGCCTGCAAACTCCGAGCAAGGCTACTTTGTTCGCAGGCTTATTCGCCGTGCTGTCCGGTACGCTGACATGCTCGGTATAAAGAAGTCGACGCTTTCCGAAGTGGTGTCTTCGATAGCTGACATGTATGCCCAAGCGTATCCCGAAATAGCCGAAAAATCTGTCGAGATAGCCGGAGTGATAGCAAAGGAGGAAGACAAATTCCGCATCACTCTTGCCAGAGGCATCAAAGAGTTAGACCGTTTTGTTAAAGGTGGCTCGGTTACCGCCAACAATGCGTTTCAGCTCGTGACGACCTACGGCTTCCCGCTTGAACTTATTATAGAAGAGGCGGGGGAGCGCGGTATAAAGCAGATAGACACCGAGGGGTTTAAAGAATTGCTCAAAACCCACCAAGACCTCTCGCGCTCGGGGAGCGAGCAAAAGTTCAAAGGTGGCTTGGCCGACACGTCCGAAAAGACGACGCGCCTCCACACTGCGCACCACCTGCTCCTCAAAGCGCTGCAAATGGTACTGGGCCCAAGTGTGAAGCAGCGCGGCTCCAACATTACGCAAGAACGGCTTCGCATCGACTTTAACTGGAATGAGAAAATGACCGACGAGCAAAAGCGCGAAGTCGAGCGCCTAGTGAACGAAAAAATTAAAGAAGATCTACCAGTCACGAGAAATGAACTCGATAAAGAGTTTGCCGAGGGTCTTGGCGCCGAACACGAATTCGGAGCGAAGTACCCCGACCGTGTGTCTGTCTACGCTGTGGGCCCAATAGGTGCAACCGAGGAAAACCCACACCTAGGCGATGCCTTCTCACTGGAATTCTGTGGCGGCCCGCACGTCGAGCACACCGGCGAGCTCTCCCAGTCCGGCACCTTCAGAATCCTAAAAGAAGAAGCAGTCTCCGCCGGCATCCGCCGCATCCGCGCAGTTTTGGAGTAGTATAAAAAATTTGCGTTATACTTAGCGGCATGTCCGCGTTGTTTGGAAAAATTTCTACTGATAAAACAGTATTGTTGGTTGATATTGAAAACGGGAGTGTTGCTTCGGCTTTGGTGCAGCTTTCGGAAAATCAGGAGCCAAAACTTTTTGCCGAGCATCGCATCGCGCTTCCGGTGTCCAACACTGTCTCAGGAGCAGTTATTGCAGAGAAAATTGGCCGCGCAATTAACGAATCGCTTGGGTACACCAGCGAAGTAGCTGCGCGCATTCGTCAAAATCCTCAACTCGCGCCGATGGGGGTCATCTCCGACGCACAACTTTTTTTTGGCGCTCCATGGTCCACAATAGCGCCCGACGATGGCCAGTTGCGATGGTCATTTGACCCGTCTATTTTAAAAAACATGCAACTCAGTACGCAAAGCATACTCGGCAATACACCTATTGCGTACCACCCATTTGGCTCAGCCGCAGCGCATAGTGCGAGTGCAATTATGGAAGGCCTGGTGCTCGTGTGTGTGGTGACCGGCGAAATACTTGAATTGCTACTAGTCGAAGAAGGTCAAGTACTCAACCGCGCCAC
>JAYVXZ010000108.1:0-3635 GCA_043784715.1 Candidatus Adlerbacteria bacterium | reverse complement strand
TCAATTCGTTATAACCACGGACGCCGGCAATAAGGACCAACTCCGCAGGGTTAACGCCAAACCGTCCGAGCTTCTGACGAAGCTGAGAAAGCTTTGCTTCATTGACAGGCTGTGCGCCGCAATCAACGGTCTGCGCAGCGCCGAGGGCGCGCTTACGAAGTCCGTTAAACACGCGCTCGGACGAGTCCGCCGAAGGCGCGCCGCTCATGCCGGGAACGCCGGTATTAGCATGCTGGTGCGTAGCCGAGGTATCGCCTTCAAGAATTGCGATTTCCATCGCTTTTTCTTGACCGTCGATAAGCTCTTGACGAATGACTTTCATAACGTCAACCGCAGAGTCTTCCTGCAACTCTTCCGGCAATTCGTACTGGTTAGACAACTTGACCGCAGTCATAGTAATCGTAGAAGTACTGAATTGGTCCGGAGTCGTCTTTTTGGAATTCTCGCCAAGCTTGGTAGCAATAGCGCCGTTGCTAAGAACGGGGTACTGATACGGATTGGAAGGCATTTTGATTTCGGTGAAAAGACCGGCTACCTTGCGCTCAAGGTTAAACTCGTCGATATAACTATCCGAAATGACGGTAGGAATCCAGTTAGCGCCCTGCTCGCCGCTGTTAATACCGAAGGCTTTAAGAGCCGGCTCTACGAGGTCTTCGTAAGCTTTGGTATTCTGCGGAGCGATGCCAAACAACTTGGAAGTCATAAGGCAAACGTCAACGGCTTCCTTGAGGCTCTTAACAGCTTCGCGCTCGTCCGAGGCGATTGCCTTGTAACGACGGTCTGCGGTGTTAATCTTGATAAGCTCATTCAGCGACTTAACGCCGAATTTGCTGCAAGCTTTCTGCTCGGACGCCGCAACGCTACCGACCGCGCGAGCGGTCGTAGCGCCAAGACGCTTTTCTTTGTATGCTTTCAGGTCGGCTTTAGCCGCCATAAGCTTATCGCGCAATTCTTTCGATTTCATTTTCGTAGTCTCCCTTTAAACTTTTTTGGCAAAAAATCCGATTGACCATTTGCCTTCAAAAGTAATATACTAATCAGTTGTGTTTTCAGTTACAGGTTTTCGTTATCGTCAAGGTCTGCAAGTGCGGCGTCGATAGCGGCAAGCTCGGCGTCGACTTCGGCAACGGTAAGGCTTTTCTCGTCCTTATCCTTGTCGTCTTCGTCCTTGTCGTCTTCTTTATCGTCCGCAGGCTTTTCGCCTTTGCAATCGTCTTCGGCCTTCGGCTTGTCTTTATCGTCTTCGGCCTTGGGCTTATCCTTGTCGTCCGCAGGCTTGTCCGCTTTCTCAGCGTCGTCCTTGTCTTCGGCGGCGTCTTCCGCAGCGTCTTGCTTCATAGCTTCGAGGCATTGAGCAACGCCTTGAGCGATTGCGTCAAGCTTCGCCATGACTTGCGCGAGGGCGTCGCCGCCGTCCGCAGGCTTGTCGGCTTCGGGTTTAGCAGCGGGGTCGGCCTTAGCAGCTTCCGGAGTACCGGCGGCGGCTACGTCTGACTTGATGCCTTTGAGCAATGCAATCAATTCTTTCTTAGTCATAATTTCCTCTTTCGTTTCGTTAAAATAGTCGCAGATAGCTACAACTTCGTTACCTGATAAATCTCTACCGACGGCGGCTTTGACCGTTGAAATAAAGTCTTTCAAATCTTTTGCGGTCCTTGGCGTCATGGACTTTTTACCCTCGTCGGCCTTTTCAGCTTCGGCGGGCTTTGCCGCAAGTTGAAAGACCGCCTCGGCGTTAGCCGGTACCGTGACAATTGAAATCTCTAAAAGCTCTAATTCCTTGACGACCTTGGTCTTGGTATCCTCATTGTAATCGGCGTCCAACTCATTGTAACCAATTGAGAAAGTACGTAGACAACCTTCGCGGACTAGAGTCTTAATGTCTTCGCGCGTATCGCTAATGCGAGCCTTAACGAAAAGTCCCTTGTCGGTAATCTCAGCGGATTGGACTACGCCGCATGGGTCATTCCAATCATGGTTAGCGAGCAGGACGGGATTTTTAAGGTATGTCGGTAAGCTCTTGGTAAAGGCTTCGGGTTGGACAATGTCGCCAACTCGGTCCTTAGTCGACGTATTTGCATAGCCCTCAATAACGCAATCGCCGCCTGCGTCTTTTTTGACGACGGCGTTGCTTAAAGTGAAATCGAAGCGCTTGACTATTTTGGTCGTGTTTTTCATATAAGTGCTTTGTCGTACCTAAAGATAATATACTAGTCGTTTTCGTTTTCGTCTTTACCGGTTGAGGCTTCGGTATCCTTTATCGCAGCTTCGTCCTCTTCCATAAAGGTAACGTCGGTACAACGGCAATTGATTACCTCGCTCGGCTCGTCGCAATCGGGGTCGCGCGGGTAGCTCAAGCCGTCTTTAAAGTCCTCGTCGACTCCGACGCTAACGCCGTCAAGCTCGTCGTGCGAGTCCCTAACGTGGTCGTCCTGCGCGGATACCCACATTTTGAGTAACTTCTTATCCGGAAATTCGTCTTGGTACTCTTGGCGCTTAAGCTCGGAGCCGATGCTTACGGCGGTCAAGGTCTCGGTACGGGCGATAGTCTGCGCGCGTCCGCTATCAATCTCGTCGAATTTATCGGTAATCGCCTTCGCAACGTCTTGTATTGTTGAGTCTTCTTTACCAAACTCTTCCGCGAGGACTTCGCGGAGTTGGTCCTTAGTCGTACCGACAATGCCTTTGACGTGGTCGGCGAGATACGTCCGCAGGGCTTCAACGGCCTTTTCGTTTGGCGGCGCCATTTCAAAAGTAGTCAAGGTCTGATTAAAGCCGGTCTCGGCGGCGGCAAGCATTGCCTCTTCGATATTCTTTAGGTACTCGGCAAGTAGCTTGTCGTCCTCTTCGAGTCCCTTCAAGATTTCGTTAATGTCGTCTTGGTCGCGGGACTTATGAATGCCGTAGGACTTGAGGTTAGCGCCGAGGCGATTAAGGACTATGCTCTTGAAATGCTTAAAAAATTTCTGGACTTCGCTAAGGCGCGCTTCAATCAACGGATGCGTCTTGGTAACGAAGCTTTTCCATACTTCCGCATTCTTGTCCTTGGACATACCGAAGCGGTAGAGTTGGCGCGGTTGGATTTCAGACTTAGCCGTAGTATTGTAGTCGGCGATAAGCTTCGCGATTGTATCCGGAGTTACTTCGCCGTCGCCGAGCTTTGCAAGCTCTTGGCTAAGATAAATTTCGAGGGTAGGCTTGGCGTCCTTTTTGTCTTCCTCGTCTTCGTCCTTTTTCGGCTTTGGCTTTTTAGGCTTACCGGTCCCAATCATGGTAGGGATAAGCGCGCCTTGGTTGACGCTCGAAAGCCCTTCGCCGTCCTTGCCCTCTTCGGCGGGCGGAGTCGAGCCGTCGGGCGTACCGCTACCGTCCGAGTTAGGCGCAGGCGGAGCGCCGTCGGTTGGGTCGTTATCGTCGTCGGGGTTGAGACCTTCGGCCTTTGCCTGCTCGATTGCCCGGCGTACCGCGAGATTGACCGGAGCGCCTTCGGCGATATACTGCGCCGTCAACTCTTCGACGCGCTCCGAGAAAGAGACCTTGGTAGGCTTATGGTCCGATGCTACCGCCGGCATGTCGGGTTGAGGGTCGGCGTTTACCGCATCCTTCATTGACTTAGCGGGGTCCAAAAGCGGAGC
>JAYVXZ010000107.1:0-3668 GCA_043784715.1 Candidatus Adlerbacteria bacterium | reverse complement strand
TTATTGTACTTCTGGAAAAAATCTCTGCTACGGTAACCCGCTGTACGGGAGTGCGAACTATACTGCACCGAATGCCGAGGGAGACTATAGTTTGCATTTTACCGGTACCGGATGGTTTTATGATCAAGATCATAACTCAAGCAGCCTTAGTAATAGTATAAATATTCCTTTTAAAGTTAAGGGAAGCGCTTCGGCTAACCCTTGCCCGCCGGGACAGTCTTTGGATGGTGGAGTCTGCGCCCCTCCAATCCGCCCGGGTACCGGAGGCACATGCCAAGCGGGGTATGTGTTAAATAAGGGTGGTGCGTGTGTATCTGGCGCACTCCCAACTTCTGGGTCGTGCCCAAGCGGTATGATATATGACCCTGCTTCAGACGTGTGCAAACAGCCAAGTGAGTGCTCTGAAGACTTTGGTGCAAATTGTGCCTCTGCACCTAACAGCTGCAATATGTATGATTTTGGTACGTACGACTGCTCAGGTTCGTGCTGGGCAACAACGCCGAGCGAAAGTCTCTGCCCTACTCCAGTAAATGCTGTATTGTCGCTCACTGCGACTCCAGGGCGGGTTCGAAGTGGCGCCTCAAGCCTATTGTCCTGGTCAGCCGAAAACGTTAGAAGTTGCACCGTGACAGGTACAAACGGATTCTCAAGTAATAAAAAGAAAGGTGAGGACGAAAACTCGGGCATCATTACCACTGCCACCACCTTTACCTTCACCTGCAAAGACAAAAGTGGTAACACAAGCACCATAAGTCAAACTGTGCAGCCGCTCCCGGTATTTAACGAGAGATAGTTGGTGTATAGAAACAATAAGACCCGCTTGTGTTAGTAACACACAAGCGGGTCCATTGTTTTTTTATAAAGCTCAAAGGTTGAGTACATGAGAAGGACTATACCGATCGCTTGAATTGCGTAACTATTAATAATTGGAAGGGTGGCCAAACTTGTTGCGCCTACGCCCGTGAGTAGGTAGGTAATAAACAGTGTGCCGCAAGAGGCGCAGCCAAACCCTAAGAAGGTTATGAGCGTACCCAAGAGACCTGTGGCGGCACTTTTTTTTGAAGGTTGGGTGCGGTAGTGCCGCCAATAGTAGGCGAGGAGTGCAATATTTGTACCAACAAGTAGCGCCACGACTCCATTAAAAGCAGTGAGGAGCGGGGAGGAGTCGAGAAGCGCGCGCGCAAAAAGGATGCTCGTAGTTTGTATACTTTCAGCTAAAGAAGACGAGCCCTCGAGCAAAGTTAACCAAAAAGTAAATGCTGGGAGCCAGGAAATTAGTAAAAAAAGAAATAACGCGCAAATCAGGGCGAGCGTATAGTAAAGAAAATTTTTGCGTGTTGGGCGCATACATAAAAGTATAGCAGCACTCTAGAATAATGATTTTTGCGTACTGATTTTGAAACACGAGTATACTTGCAAAAACACTAAGTTTATGGTATTAAAAGTCACCATCCACAAGGAGATGGTGATGACCTTTCAAAAAGTTCCAATGTTTCTCGTACTCGTGCTACTTGCCGGGTGTGGGGTTACAAAACCTCAGGTCCCTGAAGCAAGACTGACGCTGATATCGACCACGGAGTTTAATAACACGTCTGCCGGTGTCGTAGCCCAAGGCAAGACGTCCCTTCCGATGGCGCTCAAAGGCGCTGACCCTGTGTCGCTCTTCCCCAAGGGCATACACGACAATAAACTCGGTAAGGTGGAGGAGGGCAGGCTCGACACCTATGGCGTGTTTTACAAGGGAGCAGTGTTCTCATTTGTTAATAGGGAGCATATGCGAACGTTCCAAAAAGACCCCGACCAGTACATACCAATGATAGGCGGGTACTGCCCTGGCGCCATGAGTATGAACCGTGTGACGCCGGGTGATCCGAAGCACACATTCTTCATTCCTGAGGCAGGCGGTGGCGGGATATGGGGGACATTCGGAAGCGAAAATGGGCCGATAAAGTGGGCAAATATGACATCCGACGAACGCAAACAGAGCACTATCGTTGCACGCGAAAACTATCGCAAGCGTACCGGCCCAGACCCGGGCGATAAAAAAGTGACAGTGCTTCGGTAAAGCGGATTTTCGAATCCGTTTTTTCTTTTTAAATTTCTATGTCAAAAAGCCAATAGTGTAAACTGGAAAAGAAATATGGAACAAACAGATGTACGGACTTTAGAGCAAGTGCGACTCCAGATAGCCTGGCATGTCCAAAAAATACTGCTTTTACAACAGGCTGACGGCATGATTCCATCAAATATAGAGTGGAGTGGAGGAGCGGTAGAGAAAAAACGCGATCTCCCGAGACAAGCGATGGCCACTATGGCACTTTGCTTTGCTCAGACGCGGGTTCCCCAACTTTTACTACAAGAAAAAATTACTCTTTCTCAAGCCTATATCGAACAAGGGCTGGAGAGTGAATCAATTGAAAATAAAGTATTCATACTCCTCTATTTGTTGCTTGCAGACATATATTCCCAAAAAGACCCCGGAAATAGACTGAGCGAACTATCTACACAAACGGGTAACGCCATCTTTGTCCACCCAATAGCCACCAATTTGTATTTACGAATTGCGTCTCTGCTACCAACACCGCTTCTTCATGTGGACTATGTTGCTGAAGCGGAGCGCTATGCGGCATCACTCACGCCGCAACCCGGCAGGTTTTTTGATCATGCTGATATTCTTGTATGGGCAAAGCAGAGTGACCCAGCACTCGCGCTGCTTGCATATGATCGGCTACTCCTACGTATGAGACCTGATGGTTGGTTTTGCGATTTGGCGGGCAACACAGCCACCGCCTCAGTTGTGGGGAAGCTGTTTGAGGTGTTTGAGTACTATCTTGGGGTTGACCATGCATTGCCACAGAAGATATACACTAGGCTTATGCAACACAAGGCTCAGGGAGAGTATGCTCGTCAGTCGCTTGGTATGTACCTCGACCATAGTATGTCCGAACCCAATATCCTTCGTATCGACGACGTTCACTCGCACCTGCTCGTGGGGCTGTGCTACCGGTATCAGCAACTTTTAAACGCCTATGCAGCTTAATATTCGCGAACTCCTTGAGTTTCATACGCGGTTTAGTACCGGCAAAAGTTTCTTTGAGCAATACGCGACGTCAATAGTGGAGAAATTTTCTTACACTGGAGTCAAGGATGAGAAAATACTATTGTCTGAAACGCATCAAGAACTTATACGCCAAGCAAAAAAGCAAAATCTACTGCATACAAATTTTGGATATGTTCGGGCTTTGCGGCTCACCGGTTCGGTGCACTATTACGATGTTGGGCTGCGCTCGATAGACGGCGAAATCTTTTCTCGAGGTACGTCACTTGATTTGGACGAAGCTTTTGCGCGAGCGTTTGGAGAATTATACGAGCGAACGGCCATGCGGTACGTGCCTCCTGAAGAGAAGAGTATTGTTAAAAATTATAAGGAACTTTCGCAAGAGAAAATACCTGCACTCAATATATTTGATTTACCGCAAGCGACGCATGCGCAAAAAATGAAGTTCACAGACTTGATGTGGGACGAAGACTCAAAGTTTAGTTGGGTCGAGATGCAAAACTATTTTACCCAAGAGTCGACTCTTGTGCCGGCCCAGCTGGTGTATTGGGACTACAAACGACCTGACTTCGAACCGCTGCTTGGCGAGATAAACACAAACGGGCTTGGG
>JAYVXZ010000106.1:0-11803 GCA_043784715.1 Candidatus Adlerbacteria bacterium | reverse complement strand
AAAAAGTCGAACCGGAATAACAATACATAGAGCAAGTAGAGCAAACTTGAGAAGCTCAATGAAAAAATTCTCACTGTGCTCCGGTGGCATGCAACTATTGTATGCTTGGTTTTTCAACAACGCAAGTTTTTAAAATTATTTGCATGAAGTTTTTATAAAATATTTTGAAAAAATAAAAATTCGAGCAATTTTATTTTGCGTAATGCAATTTTTTCCTCTTATGCTACCGTTAGACGCATGCAATGGATTTTTGTAGGACTCGGAAACCCGGGGAAAGAGTACGACGGCACGCGTCACAACATAGGGCGCGACTTTTTAGCATCAATAGCTTCAAGCGAAGGAATAGAAAAGTGGAAGGAAGATGCAAAATTACATTCTGCCACCGCAAAAGCCGAGTTGTTCGGCAAAAAAGCTACGCTCGTGCTGCCCGACACATATATGAACAACTCCGGCAGCGCTTTGAAGTCGCTCGTTACCTCGCCCAAAGCGGCACAGACGCTTGTCGTACTCCAAGATGAGCTCGACATGCCGCTGGGGCGCGTCAAACTCTCCTTTGGCAGCTCAGCAGGCGGACACAAGGGTATCGACTCTATCCAGCGTGCGCTCAAAACCAAGGACTTTATCCGCATTCGCATAGGCATCTCGCCCTCAACTCCTAAAGGAAAAGTTAAAAAGCCAGACGCTGAAGCGGTTACCGACTTTGTGCTTGGAAAATTCAAAGCGTCCGAGCAAGAAAAGCTCAAAGCGGTGCGAAAGCTGGTCGCCGAAGCTATCGAGCTGTTGCTCACCCAGGGCCGTGACCATGCAACAATGGTCATACATTCGAAGAATTGACGATTTGGTACTTCCGCTGTACTTTCTACAACAGATGATGTGCCTGTAACTCTTTAAAGGAGGTTGTTATGTCAAACGGTATTCCCTCCGAAGTTATAGAGAGGGTGAAAAACAGGGTGCGCAGCGAGGGTCTTCAAGTTGAAGAACGTTGCTCCCACCTAAAGTACACATATCGGTACTCGCTAGAAGGACGCAGCGAACAAATAGCTCGTGTGTATCACAAACGAGAGCTAAAAAAATCGCTCTTTGTCGAAGGGTCCTTTTGCAAGATCATTTATAAGCATACAAGAAAAAAAGGTAACACCGCGTATATCGATATCCGCAGTGTGCACCAGGATCTCGAATACTTGCTCGTTGACCTCGAAGGAGAAGATGACTTGTTTGTCCTCCCTGTGGCGGCAATGCGTAAGCAATTTCCAGATGGGGTAGTGGTCTTGCGACCCTACATGAGTAGACGAGGCGGCAACGTTACGTTTCCTACCTCACCGCACAACGTCGAATATTGTCGAGCATCGACGAACGGTTTGCACCTATTCAAGACGACACTACCCGTCCAGTATGAGCTTGAGCTCACATAACAAAAAAACTCGCCGGGTTGTGACCGACGAGTTCTTTTTTTGCCCAATTTTGTTTTTTTAGACTATACCTTTTTTTCAGGTGTGCCGTAGGTGAGTGCCATACGCATCTCCTTCGGGTCAAACAGTGAAATAATGAACGGATATCGCTTGCCGAGCTCGAGCGCGCCGCGAAGCTTATCTTCGGAGCCGAACTCAGAGATGTGCACCAAACCTGCGATGCCTTCCTCAATTGAGGCGAGCGCGCCATGCTTGTTGAACTTGATGACGATGCCTTCGACGCGGTCGCCCTTCTTGTACTTGTCGCCAGCAGACTGCCAGGGGTTCATCTTCAGAGCCTTGACCGAAAGCGAAACTTTGCCGTCTTTGATGTCAATTATCTTGACCTTCACCTTGTCGCCAACCTTAAAGAAGTGACGAGGATCGTCAACGAGGCCCCAGTCGATTTCGGAGATATGGACCAACCCTTCGAGACCTTCCTCAATTTTGACGAATACGCCGAAGTCGACCATGCCGGTGACTTCGCCTTCCAGAGTGTCGCCAACTTCGTAGTGCTCGATGATTTCGCGCTTTTCGGTGTCGTCCTGGCCCTTCTCAGAGAAGATAAGCTTGCCTTCCTTCGGCGTGGCCGAGATGACAGTCACACTCAGTTTAGTACCGACAAACTTACGAAGCTCGTCCAGTATTCGGTCCTTGTCGCCGTCAGTGACGCGAGGATAGTGGTCGGGTTTCAGTTGCGACGCAGGGAGGAAGCCCATGATGCCTTGCCAGTCGAGGATGAGTCCGCCCTTGTTGGCCTCTTTGACCATAAGTTCGAACGGCTTCTTGCCTTTGACTGCCTCTTCGGCCTCGGCCCAGACGATTGCCTGGCGAGCCTCTTTAAGTGAGAGCTCGATGTAGCCGTCCTTGGTGTTGGTCGATATAACCTTCGCCGCGACAAGGTCACCGACATTGACGCGCTTGATAACTTCGCGCGCGTTCATGTACTCGCGTCCAAAGATGACTCCTGTGCCGAAAGGTGGGAGGTCTATGTACAGTCGTGCACGGTCTAATGCAAGCACGTGGCCCTCGATGATGTCGCCCTCTTTCGGTGGTTCTTGGCTTTTGTCGAACAGGTCGACCATGACCGATACATTCGAAGGCTTTTCGGTGGAAGCCACCGCCAACGGCGGGGTCCCGCCAGAGGCGGTGATGATTTCTGGTGGCATAAATATGTACTTGTACGATAGGTCCTTCCAGAGAAGCCAGAAGATTAATCCTATACGCTGCGCCCACCCAAGGAAGTGCCTCAAGTGGACTATTGCTATTAAATGCAATTGCTAAAAAATATACACTACATCTTTAAATAAACAAGCCCCGATCCAGGCAAGCCGGGAGCGGGGATAAGTAAGGTAGGTATGAAACGAATTCGACCCCCGCGACATCAAAGCGTGATGTGCGGGGGTCGGGTGCAGCTTCGGGGTTAGCCTAGCTACGTGTCGGGTAGTGGGAGCATTGCTGCCTCCTCAGGCGTTGCCCGGTTGGGCACACCGCCTGACCGGGGTTAGTCGAGAAATCTCGAGAGCTTCGGCGTAAGGTGATCTGCCCAGACTCGATATTGCAATCGAGAACGGCTGGCCTTACTGAAGCTGCCGGCAGGTCGTTAGGCGCTGATGCCCGCGGTGCCGCCGCCGATGGTGAGGTTGTTTGCCACAATGTTTTGACCGCGTTTTGCGGTGATCAGACCGGTGGTACTTAGACCCATGGGTCGGTTCCTTCTTGTTGGTGTTGAAAATGTGCAATGCCGAGACATCCCGGCAGTTCGGCTCCATGAGCTGAACAGTCGGTACTGTACACCCATTAAAATATTTGTCAAGCACAACAGTAACTTCAAACAGACAATTTGAAAAATATGTTGTAAAATAAGGATATTTTGAGAAATAAAAAAGCCCCAAACAAGATGGGGCGACGGCGATATTGTGGACTGGAAGAAATAAAGAAGAGAAGCGATCGAACGAGTGCAAGGCGGTGGAGCAGGCCCGCGAGGTTCCTGCTCCATGTAGTCGGGGCGATGAAGCTCGCCGGGGCTTTACGTTGTCTGCTCGCTTGAGCAGGGAATAAGATAGCGTGTCGGGTCCGTTTCTAGTCGGGGGACCTTTCCTGGCCTGGACAATTCGATAGGAGCGAACGGATCGATAAAAGCTTTGGTCATGCCGACAGAGGCAAAGCGCGGCGGCTGTACTCCTCTCAAGATAAGGGTGCGGACTCGGCTGTGGTAACTTTTAGACATCATCAAACCTCGTTGTAGTGGAGGTGGCAATTCGCCGTGAGCACTCTATAAGAAACGCTAACAACGAACTACCTCCCAGACTGTACCGCTACCTGCCCAGCTTGGTCAAGAAAAATGACTGCGTATGAAAAAAGTTTCGAAATGTGGTAAAATGGCTTCATGGTAATCAGCTACTTTGGCGGACAGTGTTTTAAAATAACGCAGGGCGACCTGACAATCGCCATTAACCCGCCGTCAAAAGACTCCACACTTAAAAGCGTTCGCTTTGGCTCCGACGTCGTGTTGGTCTCTCAGGACCATGAAGATTTTAACGGTGTCGAAAACATGACTTATGGTGAACGGGAGCCTTTTGTTATCACTGGTCCCGGCGAATACGAAATAAAAGGGATAGCAGTTCGCGGCTTCGGTTGTCCGTCGCAGTTTGGCGGCGAGCACCTTAACACTATATATAGCGTACTTTTGGAAGGGACGAACCTGTGCTTTTTGGGTGCCGTTGGCTCGACGACGCTGCCTCCGGCCGCCAAGCAAGAGCTCGACGACGTGGACATCCTCTTTGTGCCGGTGGGCGGCGACGGAGTGTTGGAGCACTCCGAAGCATACAAATTGGCCGTAAGTTTGGAGCCTAAAGCAATAATCCCGATGCACTATACGCCGGCAACGCTTAAAGCATTCCTGAAAGAGGCGAGCGCCGAAGAGGTTAAGCCGGTCGAGAAGCTCACTACCAAAAAGAAGGAGCTCGAAGGCAAAGAGGCCGAGATAATAGTCATCGAATCCTAAAGTCATATGTTGAAGCGCTACATCGAAAACGTACAGGCACAGCCAGCACACTACCGCCGGCAGCATGCTATTAAAATAGCAACCACGGTCACCGCGGTCGTGTTTGTCGGTTGGCTTGCAAGTTTAGGTGTACGCGTTTCGTCTCAGCCACATCAAATCGCGGTTGGCGATGCACCAAAGCAAGAGTCGCAACTTTCAAACGCAATAAGCGGTATGGGTGCGCAAACGAGCAGCAATACCCTTGAGGTTTCGACGACAACCACTTACAATGGCTTGCCTGCCGTACCTGCGCAGACAGGGGAGGCAGGGCAGTAAAAAATCGCATGGCTGATAAAGACAAAAACAAAAAAAATAGCAGTACCGAGGAGGTTGTACCGCACCAAAACGTCATCGTCCGCAACATCTCAAGCGAGATGCGCGACTCCTACCTCGACTACGCGATGTCGGTTATCACCTCGCGCGCCCTGCCTGACGTGCGAGACGGCCTCAAGCCCGTGCACCGCCGTATCCTTTTTGCGATGCATCGCATGGGACTCACCCCGGGCGCACGTTTTCGAAAATCTGCAGCAGTAGTGGGAGATGTGCTTGGTAAGTACCATCCGCACGGCGACTCTAGCGTGTATGACGCGATGGTCAAGATGGCGCAGGACTTCGCTATGCGCTACCCACTTATTTTAGGCCAAGGTAACTTCGGCTCAATCGACGGTGACTCGGCAGCTGCTATGCGATATACCGAAGCAAAGATGTCGCGTGTGGCCGAAGAACTTTTGCGCGACCTCGACAAGGATACGGTCAATTGGCGCCCCAATTACGACGGTTCATTAAAGGAACCTGAGGTCTTGCCCGCAGTACTTCCAAACATTTTGCTCAATGGTACGCTCGGCATTGCGGTGGGTATGGCGACGAACATCCCGCCGCACAACTTAAATGAAGTGACGGGCGCTCTTGTGCATTTGATAGACAACCCGGAGGCGACCGTTGAAGACTTAATGGAATTTGTGTCGGGCCCAGACTTCCCGACGGGCGCGGTAGCTTACAATCGAAAGGATCTGTTGCATGCGTACACTACCGGCCGCGGGGGTGTTATCGTGCGAGGTAACGCAGAAATCGTCGAAGGTAAAAAAGGCGACTTCCAAATCATCATCTCATCCATCCCATATCGTGTGAACAAGTCAGACATGATTGTGCGCATTGCCGACTTGGTGCGCGACAAAAAGATAGACGGCATACGGGGCTTGCGAGATGAATCAACCAAGGACATCCGCGTGGTCGTGGAGTTGAAGCAAGGCGCGCAGCCACAAAAAGTACTCAACTTTTTATACAAGCACACGTCGCTTGAAGACACCTTCCACTTCAACATGGTCATGTTGGTCGACGGCGTGCCGCAGACGATGTCGCTCAAGAGTATCTTGCAGGAGTTCATCAAACATCGCCGCGAGGTGGTGCGTCGCCGCACGCAGTTCGACCTCACGCGCGCGCAGGAACGCGAGCATATTCTCATTGGCCTCAAAAAAGCGCTCGACCATATCGACGAAGTCATCAAGACCATCCGTGCTTCAAAGGACGTAGCAGATGCGCGCGTCAACCTGATGAAGAAGTTCAAGTTTTCTGAGATCCAAGCGAACGCTATTCTTGAGATGCGCCTCCAGAAGCTTGCCAACCTCGAGCGCCAAAAAGTCGAAGACGAACTGGCCGAGATCCAAGCGCTCATTGCCGAACTCGAAGCGCTTTTGAAGTCCGACAAAAAGATGATGGCTGTTATTAAGGCAGAAATTGCCGATGTCGTCAAAAAGTACGGTGACAATCGCGAGACCAAAATAATGAAGGGCGCTGCCGGTATCATCAACGTCGAAGACCTCGTTCCTGACGAAGAGCAAGTGTTGGTGCTCACTTCAGGCGGTTATGTGAAGCGCACTAACCCCGAGGAGTACAAACGTCAAAAGCGCGGCGGTGTCGGCGTTATCGACCTCAACACGAAGGAAGAGGACTTCGTAACGACCTTCCTCACGACTAGTAGCCACTCCGACCTCCTCTTCTTCTCCGACCTCGGTAAGGCGTATCAAATTAAAATGTATGAGTTACCGGAAGGGAAGCGTTCGACCAAAGGTAAAGCGGTAGTGAACTTCCTCTCAATTTCAGATAGCGAAAAAATATCCTCAGTCTTGCCGATGCGTAAAGTCGAGAAGGAGGGCCAGCGATCGTTGTACATGATAACCAAAAAAGGTGTTGCTAAAAAAGTTGATGCGACCGCCTTCCACGATGTGCGTCGAAGTGGCCTTATTGCAATGCGCTTGGACAAAGGCGACGAACTTATCTCGGCACTTTTTGTCGACAAAGGCGACGAAATTATTCTTGCATCCTCAACAGGGCAGTCAATTCGATTTAAAGAAAGCGACATTCGCGCCATGGGTCGCACTGCCGGCGGTGTACGCGCTATGAAGCTCTCTGGCAGCGACATCATTGTCGGCGCCGACGTACTTCGCAAAGGCGACAAAACCTCAGAGGTACTTGTGGTGTCTCGAAACGGCTATGGCAAGACAACTCCCGTGGATGAATATAAAACGCAAAACCGCGGCGGCTCGGGCATAAAGACCGTTAAAGTTACGCCAAAAACCGGCCCCTTGATTGCCGCGCGTTTAGTGTCAAAAGACGCCGAAATTTCTCCTGAAATAGTAGTGGTTTCCAAAAAAGGCCAAGTCATCCGCACTGACCTCTCTGAGATCCCATCCCTGTCCCGCGGCACCCAAGGCGTCCGCATAATGAAACTCCGCGACGGCGACCAAATAGCAAGCTTCGTTTGTTTATAAAAATTTGAAGCCCCGAATTATTTACATTCACGGGAACGGGACTTCGCATTGGTCTTTTGGGTGGGCACCTTGGCTGAGGGAGGAGTTGGAGAAGGCGGGTTTTGACACTTTTTTTGAGACTATGCCGGACTCGGTCATTGCTCGGGCGAAGTATTGGCTGCCTTTTTTAGAGCACCATGTGCAGGCAGGCGAGAATGACGTTATTGTCGGCTGGTCTTCGGGCGCGACGGCGGCTATGCGGTATGCCGAGTCACACAAGTTACGTGGCTCGGTGCTTATTGGGCCTTCGGCTTCGGACCTAAGTATTGACCTTGAAAAACAAAGCGGCTACTTTGATACGCCATGGGATTGGCAAAAAATAAAAGCCAATCAGGAACATATCGCGATTGTGCACAGCGACAATGACCCGTATATCCCGCAAGAACAGTTTGAAATGATCAAAAAGGAATTGACCCCGGACGAAATTGTACTGCCAGGTGCCGGCCATTTTATCGAGCAAGACACTTTTCCTGAAGTCCTCAAGTACATCATTCAAACCTTCAAGTAACCTTCTCTTTCCTTCACTTTTTCTAACCAATATCCTAATCAATTTATTAACCAACAAAAAGTATTTTGGTATTTTGCAAAATACCGTACTAAGTTGTAATGTGGTTATCTTAAAGGTAATTTTATAGATGTCTTATTATGGTTGGAATTTTGTATAAGAAGAAAGTGTATCAAGGCGTATCGAATCTGAAGTCAGTCAGGCAGTTAGAAAGAATATTTAAAGGTTTAGCAAACTCTCATAGGCTCAATATTCTGTCTTTGCTTGAACAAAAGCCCGGCCTTTCGGTCGAACAAATTGCTCAAAAATTATCGCTCGGTTATATGAATACGTCCGACCACCTTCGTAAACTTTCGCTAGGCGGTCTTGTCACAAAAAATAAAAAGGGTCTCAATGTCCACCACAAGCTCACTGTTCGTACAAAAAGTATTTTGGTATTTTGCAAAAAACTAGAATAATATAATTTTTGTTTTTGTGCTAGTTATTTTGCAAACAATTGGTATCAGAAAAAGTATCAGATTTTCGCATTTGCGAAAAAGTGATAGTGCGGGTAGGTAAGATAAATTTAGTGTGGCTGAATATTTTAATAAAAAATGCCGCTCTAGAGCGGCGGGTTACCCGGGAAGCACCAAAAAGAGGGCGATGGCGGTGAGGGCGAGATGTTTGACGCGAGTAGCGATCGACCGCAGTACCTCCGGCTCCAGGGTTGGTTTGGCGGGCACCGAACCGCACTGGTAGGGATGCTTTTCGCCGCTAACATTCTCGTAGGTGGTGTATAGAACATCCATGAGCACTTCGTGAGTGGTAGTGTCTCGGTCGTTGAAGCCGATAATTAAATTCAATTTCGTTTAATTTCTTAGCGTACACGACTTCGAGAATATGTGAGGCTAAAAACCTGGATGACCGAATGTCGGCCAGCGCCTGCCATAGGCAGCGTTTGTTCCCATCGCGGTAATTGCCTTTGACCCACTGAGAGCCGTCGTAAAAGAAGTCTATGACCTCGTTTAGCATTTGCGCGTTGCTGCGAGTGGTAGTATTTGTCACTTAAACACCCTCCAAACGAGTCCAGGACATCTGAACTTCCTAAGTTAAAATAGGTTGATATACAAAGTGTGTCAAGGTAGTTGACAAAACATATAAATAATGTATCTTGTGTGTGGCAAAAGGGAGTTGTGCCGTGCATATTAAAAATATCCGCTACCTGGTGACGGGAAACAGGAACGGTGACACCAAAGTTGTTTCTGAGAGGGCTATCAATGTTGAAGTTTCTTTAGAAATAGGGAAGTGGTGCTTAACTTCTGAGTCCAGTATGTTGTACGATATCGGCGACATCGGTCGTGCTGACAGAGCTTCGGCTGAGTCTATTGGAGAGACCATTTTAGTCTTTGACTGTACCAATACCGACCATCTAAACCAAATGCTTTATGTGGCACAAAAATACCGCGACCGCATACTGGGCGAACTAGCCGCGCAAGACGAAGATCGGGAGACCTATTAGCTCGCAGTACTATATGCGAGTTTTTTTATACATGCGTAAGGTGGATACGAACAGGTGGGGCCGTATCTATCGCTGAGCTCTGCTATACTGAAAGGTAATGGAAGAGAGCTCTTTTTTGCATCCGGCGAAAGCTATACAAGCTGTGCATATAAAAGAAGGCATGCACGTCGCGGACTTTGGTGCGGGTTCAGGCTTTTTTACTCGGGCTGCAGCGCGCGCTGTGGGCCCCACAGGGGTGGTGTGGGCGGTCGACATCAACCCGGACCTTTTAACCCGGGTTAAAAATATCTCTACTGCTGAAGGGCTCCACAATGTCGAAATTGTGCGCGGCGACCTGGAGCGTAAAAACGGCAGTAGCTTGCCGGAAGGGAAGTTTGACGTAGTCATTGCGTCGAATATCCTTTTTTCACTTGAGGACAAGCCTGCTTTTGCTAAGGAAATTGTGCGCGTGCTGCACGACCTGGGCACGGTACTTGTTATAGACTGGCGCGACTCCTTTGACGGTATGGGGCCGCATCCGGACCACGTTATTACCATCGGCGCGGCGCGAGACATGTTTGAAAAGGCAGGGCTCCACTATATTGAAGATATTCCGGCAGGTGAGTACCATTGGGGGTTCATCCTTCGCAAAAAGCCTAAAAAAGCTGCAAAATAATAGTGACATGTCAGACATCATCCAAACTAGCATATGAAAATGACCACCTTTCAAATCGCTTCGCTTGCACTATTTGCGGCTCTTGTACTTGTTGGGGTTGGTGTCTTCTCTACCTTTAGCGGTTTAAGTAGTGGTAATAAAGTTGGCAAGGTCACCGTCTGGGGGACAATGGATGCCAACGTCATTGATCAAATGCTGACCGAAGTCCGCTCAAAAGACAAGACTATGGCTGATGTAATATATATAGAGAAAAACGCAAAGACATACGTACCGGACCTAATAAATGCGATGGCAAGCGGGAATGGACCTGACCTTTTTATGATTACCCAAGACCAGATAACATCCTTTACCGACAAAATTGGTGTCATCCCGTACGGCGCTGTCACGCAGCAAACCTATACAGATTCGTATATAGATGAGGCACAGCTCTTTTTGACGCCCGATGGTTCGCTTGCACTGCCACTTGCCGTAGACCCGATGGTCATGTACTGGAATCGTGACACCTTTTCAAGCGCAGGGTACGCAAAGCCGCCTGAGTTTTGGAATGACTTCCTTGAAGTGTCGCCCAAACTAACAGAGCTTGATGCAGGCTCAAATATTAAAAAAAGCGCTGTGGCGCTTGGTGGATGGGCGAACGTGCTGTATGCCAAACATATTTTAGCAACACTGTTTATGCAGGCTGGCGACCCAATAGTGACCCGCAATGACGCAGGCAAGCCGACTCCGACGCTCGGTACTGTCCAAAACTCTAATGCGACCGCTAACGAGAATCCTGCTACTTCGGCGCTCCAATTTTATACGGAGTTTGCGAATCCTACTAAGACTACCTACTCCTGGAATCGCTCCTTGCCTCTGTCGCAAGACGCTTTCGTGGCAGGGGACCTGGCGCTGTACTTTGGTTTTGCGAGCGACTACCCGACTCTTAAAGAGCGTAACCCGAACCTCCATTTTGGTGTATCACAAATGCCCCAAATCCAGGGCGCGGGCGTCAAGCTCGTGTTTGGCCAGATGACAGGCCTGGCTATCCCGCGCACAACACGAAATACATCGGGCGCTCTTTTAGCTGCACAAAAGTTGACCAGCCAAACTTCGGTGAGTTCGCTTGTAGGATTTTCGGGCTTGCCACCGGTACGACGCGACGTGAGCGTTGACACGTCAAAAGACGCAGCAAAAAGTGTATTCGTTAAAGCAGCGCTCACTGCACGTGGCTGGCTCGACCCGGACCCAGTCAAGTCCGATGCCGTCTTTCAAGACATGATAGAATCGGTCATGAGCGGCAAAGCGCAGCCGGGTGCTGCAATCTTTAACGCAAACCAAGTGCTCCAGACGCTACTCAAGACAAACGTAATGCAATCACAATGAAACGTGCACTTTACCTCAGTACTTTTTTTGCCGCGTTATTGTTTTTTACAGTGCAGTTAACACCTATTTTTGCGCAGACAGGAGCAGTAAATGACCCTGTTACAGGAGCAGTAAATAATCCCACAACTGGAGCAGTAAACAACCCTGTTTCAGGGGCTGTTAATCCCTCATCCGGCTTCCAGATCCAAAACCCACTCAACGTCGATTCCATCTGTGGCCTTATAAAAAAAGTTCTAGCTTTTATTTTAGCCATAGGTATGCCTGTTGCGGCGCTCTTTTTGGCCTATGCGGGCTTTCTATTTATCTCGGCTCGGGGTAACGCCGGGAAGCTAAAAGACGCGCGCCTAAACCTCATCAACGTCTTTTTGGGTCTATTTATCTTCATTGGCGCCTGGCTTTTAGGTCAAGTGATTGCCAACACACTTAAAGCAATTTCTCCTTCCAACGCTCAAAGTGTGAGCTCCTGCAATTAATATGTTTGG
>JAYVXZ010000105.1:0-11860 GCA_043784715.1 Candidatus Adlerbacteria bacterium | reverse complement strand
CAAAACGGCACTATAGACCGTGCGCTGGCACTCCAGTTGCAAACTGAATTAGCGAAACCGGGAGCAATGCCGGAGTCAGTTCTGGCGCAAGCGGGGATACCGCTGAGTGAAATTTTAAAAGTAAAAGGAGAGTACTTCGGTGTGCCCACAAGAGAACTAGGCGAGAAGTCAGTGCCTTTTGACGTGCTTCGCTATATCCCTGAAGAATCAGCGCGCTACTACCGCTTTGCGCCGCTGGGCATTGCCGACGGGGTGCTTGAAATTGGCGTCACTGACCCAGACAATCTTGAAGCGCGCGATGCACTTACCTTTATTTCGGCAAAAGTCGGGATGCCGTACAAACTTTTTCTTATAAGCGATACGGACTTCGACAAATTGTTGACCCAATACAAAGGACTCTCCGGCGAAGTGGGGAAGGCACTCAATGAGTTGGAGACAGAATTAACTGAAGACGACTTAGCGGGTAAGAAGGATGTACGAACCGCGCTTCTTGAAGAAGAGATAACCGAGACCGAAGCCGACGCTATTACAGCTGATGCGCCGGTGACCAAAATTGTTGCAACCGTGCTTCGGCATGCTTTCGAGCAACGCGCATCTGACATACATATAGAACCATTGTCTGACCAAACGCGCGTTCGCTTTCGCGTTGACGGTGTTTTGTCGACCAATATTACGCTCCCACCGCAAGTACACAGCCAAGTCGTCGCGCGCATTAAAGTGCTCTCCAACGTCAGGCTCGACGAAAAACGCAAACCGCAAGACGGCCGCTTTTCGGCACGTGTATCCGGTGCAAAAGTCGACTTCCGTGTCTCTACATTCCCAACGTACTACGGCGAGAAGGTAGTGATGCGAATTTTGGGTACGACGGTCAAAGAGCTCACGTTGGATAGTCTCGGCTTTTCAGAGCGCGACCTCGGTTTCATTCGTGCAGCTATCAAAAAGCCATATGGTCTCATCTTGGTGTCGGGTCCGACCGGCTCCGGTAAGTCAACGTCGCTGTATGCCATTCTCAACGAGATGGATCGCGAAAAGCAAAATGTATTATCGCTGGAAGACCCTATCGAGTACACCATCCCAGGCGTGTCACAATCGCAAGTGCGGCCCGAAATCGGCTATACCTTTGCCACCGGTTTGCGCACCACGCTTCGTCAGGACCCAAATATCATCATGGTCGGCGAGATCCGCGACAGCGAGACCGCCAACTTGGCAGTCCAAGCGGCGCTCACCGGCCATTTGGTGCTCTCGACCATCCACACAAACAACGCGATAGGCATCGTGCCCCGCCTCTTAGACATGGGTGTCGAGCCATACCTTATCCCGCCCGTACTTATTTTGGGTATGGCGCAGCGCTTGGTAAAAACATTGTGCGAAAACGGCGGCAAAAAAGTCCCGGTCGATGGCAGTACGGCAGCCATGCTCGAAGAGCAGTTTAAAGATATGCCGGACGAATTCCGCGCAGCCATACCACCTATGAACGAAGTGTATCGTATAGCGCCCACCACCGATTGTCCGTCGGGCACCAAAGGACGTGTTGCAGTGGTGGAGATGTTTGAAATGACGCCGGACTTAGAAAAAGCAATTCTGGAGCGAAAGTCAGAGTTAATTATGTACGACACTGTGCGCAAACACGGTATGCTCACAATGAAAGAAGATGCTATCATTAAATCCGTTAAAGGCGTTGTGCCTTTTGAAGAAGTAAACAGTTTGGGTGGCACGTTCGACTTGTACGACGAAGCGTCGCCGATAGAGCCCGCCGTGGCCGCCGGCGCAGAAGCCCTCGCGCTAAACGAAGAGGGTGAGATGATAGCAGAACCACCTAAAGAAATTCAAATTTAAAGTATGGCTGACTATAATCAAAGACTCGGGATGCTCATGGACTTGCTCCTTAACCAAGGCGCGAGTGACTTGCACTTAAGCGTCGGCATCCAGCCGATTATTCGCGTCTCTGGCGTACTCACGCCAATTCTTAGCGAGCCGATACTGTCCAATGAGGATGTGTTCGGTATGTTGTGCGTCATGCTCAGTCCTGTACACAAAGAGCGCTTCCTTAAAACGCAAGAAATAGATTTTTCCTACGCCTACACCGAGCGCGCACGCTTTCGAGGTAATGGTTTTATCGAACGAGGCCGCTACGCGATAGCGCTGCGACTCATTCCAAAAAATATTCCAACCATCGCAGAGTTAAATCTCCCGCCAATCATAGAGTCTTTTGCAAGCAAGAAACAAGGGTTTTTCCTTGTTGTGGGGCCGGTTGGTCAAGGTAAAACAACCACACTCGCAGCCTTAATTGAAAAAGTGAACCTTGAACGCACCGAGCATATCGTCACTATCGAAGACCCGATTGAATATTTGTTTGAAAATAAAAAATCTGTGATAGCACAACGTGAAGTGCGCGTTGATACTCAAAATTTTGAACTGGCGCTTGAGTCGATTTTTCGTGAAGACGTCAATATTATTATGATAGGGGAAATGCGCACGCCGGAGACTATGTCGACCGCAGTTCGCGCGGCCGAAACAGGCCATCTTGTTTTTTCGACCCTTCACACCAATAATGCGGCGCAAACCATTGACCGCATCATCGACACCTTCCCGGCAAACCAGCAGGACCAAATCCGCGTTCAATTAGCTGCTTCGCTTATTGGTATCTTTTCGCAGCGCCTTATCCCGCGCATCTCGGGTGGGTTAGTGCCTGCGTGCGAACTACTCATAAACAACAATGCTATATCCAACCTTATACGCGAAAAGCGCACGCACGAAATACAGACCGTTATCGAAACCGGCGCCGACCAAGGCATGATAGACATGAACCGCTCTTTGGCGGAGTTAGTGCGCTCGGGAGAAATAACAATAGAAAACGCCTACTCACGAACCTGGAACTCTAAAATGCTCGAGCGACTGTTGTAATCGTTTTTTTTGAAAATTGTATGGAATTCAACTACGAAGCACTCGATACCCAAGGTATGCCGCAAAACGGTGTGGTAAACGCAGTGAGCCAAGACGCGGCAATACAGTCGCTCCAACACCGGGGCTTTACCATTACCTCAATCAAAACACCCACTCCAAGCGGTTTAAAGTCGATGATGTCCAGTGTGCCGTTCTTCGGCGGCGTTTCCAACCGCGACGTCGTTATCCTTTCTCGTCAGATCTCAACACTCTTTGAGGCCCAGGTCTCAGCGCTGCGCGTATTTCGACTTTTGGCGGAGCAAGCCGAGAAGCAACGGCTCCGCGATGTGTTAACCGACGTCGGCGACAATCTCCAAGCCGGTTCAAGTATTTCTCAAGCGTTGGGCCGCCATCCGGATGTCTTTTCAGACTTCTATATCAACATGGTTCGTGCCGGCGAAGAGTCCGGTAAACTAGACCAAACTTTTCTCTACCTTGCCGACTACATAGACCGCTCCTACGAGCTCACCTCCAAAGCTCGAAATGCACTTGTGTACCCGGCGTTTATTATGGCGACATTTGTGGCCGTGATGGTACTCATGCTGACGGTTGTTATTCCTAAAATTGGCTCTATTCTCGCGAGCGACGGCCAAGAACTCCCGATCTATACCAAAATTGTGCTCGGCTTCAGTAAGTTTCTGACTGACTATGGCATTTTTATGCTTGCCGCAATTATTATCGGCGGCTACTTTATATATCGCTACGCGCAAACCCCGCAAGGTAAAATTGGCATGAGCCGCTTAAAACTCACCGTACCGTACGTGGGTTCGCTTTTCCAAAAACTCTACCTGGCTCGCTTCGCTGACAACATGCACGTGATGCTTTCCTCAGGCATTTCCGCAGTACGCTCATTGGAGATTACTGCGAGCGTTATCGAAAACGAAGTGTTTTCACAAATCATGCTCGAGGCGCTGGAAGGGGTGAAGTCGGGTACCACTTTGTCGCAAATGCTGAGTCGCTATCCGCAAGAAATCCCCGTCATCATGGTGCAGATGCTCCAAATTGGTGAAGAAACAGGCGAAATGAGCAATATTCTTGAGCGTATGGCGAAGTTCTATAACCGCGAAGTAAACTCGGCAGTAGATACACTCGTGTCACTCATCGAACCGGCTCTTATAGTCATGCTCGCCCTCGGGGTTGGCTTCCTTTTGGCATCCGTGCTCCTCCCAATTTACAACTCAACCACCAGTATTTAGTCGACAGACGGGTCTGGGTCTTTATCTTATCCACATGAGGACTTTCTATAGCGCTACTGTACGGCTATACTAGTAGGTATCTGCAGCTTTATTAGTTATTAAGCAGATTAGTCATAACATAGTTTTCTATGCGCAAAACATTTAACAAAGGCCTGCCTGCCGGCGGGCAGGGCTTTACACTCATTGAGCTCTTGGTTGTTATCGCAATCATCGGTATCTTGGCGTCTATCGTGCTGGTGTCTCTTAACAGTGCTCGTACGAAAAGCCGCGACGCAAACCGCGTAGCTTCGCTCCAAGAAATGGCAAAGGCTATCCAGGTCGCTGATGTTGACCCGGCTCCTGCTATAACCACCTGTGTTCTTGCTAATGCAAAAGCAAACACTTGTAACAGTCCGTCGCCAATTAGCTTCGCAAACTATGCTGACCCATCGGTCGGTATCGCCGGCACCGCTTGTGCAGCAGCAACAGCCGCTACTGTCGGCACCGCTGCTTGTCAGTACGCAATAGGCAAGGTTACGCAAGCAACCGCTGCTCCTACTACTCAGTCGTATGAAATTTGTACGATACTTGAGACGGGCAATGTAGCATATGGCGGCACTGCCGCAACATTTGGTGCAGTGCGTGTTGACTCACTCTCGGGCGGTTCAGTACTCGCTGGCTGCAACTAGTCTCGATTCAAGAGGTGTGCTTGAAAATCCCCAGACCTGGCTCGTCCAGACTGGGGATTTTCCATTGTCGGGGTATACTAGGGTATGCATAAGCGTTGCCCTGCGGGATTTACCCTCATAGAACTTTTGGTAGTCATAGCGATCATTGGCGTCCTTGCCTCTATTGTCATGGTGTCTCTTTCGACGGCACGCGGTAAAGGTCGCGACGCACGACGTATTTCAGACATTAAAAGTATCCAGCTGGCGCTTGAGGAGTACTACAACGACAACCTAAAATATCCGACAAGTCTCTCAACGCTCGCCCCAAACTATATTCCAAATATCCCGACCGACCCGCTTGGCGCGGGGCAGGTAAGTAACAGCAGTACGTATTTTTACACCGCTATAAACACTGCGAGCCCCTCTTCAAACAACTGTGTTGGCAACTTACCCACGAAGTATCACTTAGGAGCGGTGCTCGAAATTCAGGCAAACGATGGAACGGGAAGTTTTTCTCAAGATGCAGACGCGGCAATGAATAGTGCAAATGCGTGCAGTTCTAGCAACCCCACCACCGACTTCAACGGTCGCTCTGTAGGTTGTACTATAGCCGGCATTAACGGTGCGGCCGGTACCGCCGAGACGTGCTACGACGTAGTGAGTCAATAATATGCTGCAGGAAGCTTTTTGGGTATTCGCGGCAGGAGCCGCAGGGCTTGGTGTCATATTTGGGAGTTTTTTAAATGCGCTGCTGTTTCGTTTTAATACAGGAAAGGGGATGGGCGGGCGGTCGCGCTGTATGCGTTGCAACCATACACTCCGCGCACTGGACCTAGTGCCGATTTTTTCGTACCTTTTTTTGAGCGGCCGCTGCCGTTACTGCTCGACTAAAATCTCAATGCAGTACCCTTTGGTTGAAGCTGCTGCTGGGGTGTTGTCGCTTAAAATATTCTTCCTGTTCTATCCCGACGTGCTCCTATATTCTCTTTGGCTCGTTATTTGGCTCACTATTTTGTTTATCGTGGTGTATGACGCGCGACATATGATAATTCCTTGGTCGAGCTCAATACTTCTTTTTGTGCTCGCGGCTCTGCAGTTGTTGGTGGTGCACCCTACGTCGATGTGGAATCTTTTTGCCGGTCCGCTTCTTGCGTTGCCTTTTTTACTTCTCTCACTTGTGTCGCAAGGTCGGTGGATGGGGTGGGGGGACAGTGGCTTTGAGTTGTCGCTCGGTATGCTCCTGGGACTGTCTCAAGGCACCACGGCGCTCCTTGTGGGGGTGTGGAGCGGCGCGCTCGTTGGCATCGCGCTCATTGTAGTAGCACGTCTTACCCCCACCCGGCATTCGCAAGCTAGAGGGGAGGGGTTTACAATACAGAGTGAGATTCCCTTTGCGCCGTTCTTGGCGCTTGGGGCCGCGCTCGTATTTTTCTTCCATGTTGATTTTTTCTCCACGTTCTCGCTCTTGTAAAAAATCCAATAAAGGATTTACGCTTATAGAGCTGCTCACGGTGGTGACTATCATGGGCGTCTTAAGTGCGATTTTATTTACCTCGCTTGCGAGTGTTCGCGCTAAGGCTCGCGACGGTAAACGCCTCAAAGACATGGAAACGATTTCGGGCGCAGTCGAGCAGTACTACCGAGACAATGCCCACTACCCGATTACGAATTGCTCTACGAACGGCGGCGGGGCGTACGCTGCCTACCAGACTGGGTCATGGAGTACCAATGTTATATGTTCCTCAGTTGGCGCTGCAGGCACTAACCCTCTTGCTGCAGAACTGTCACCATATATCCCGACTCCGTTTACCGACCCGTCGGGTCCTATCACATCCAGTGATGGGGGTTATTTATACCGCTCGGACGACGGCAAGGACTATTGCATCATGATCTGGCGCACGCCCGAAAGTATGAATAATTTCAAATCAAATGTAATAGACATGTCGCGCTGCGGCGCGGTGGGATCTGATGGGTCATGCTCGAACTCGGGACAAAACAATATATATATCAACACGAGACCCGGGACGACCGGCTGCTAATATGCGAACTTTCTTTCAAAAAAAATCTGCTGGGTTCACTCTTATAGAGCTACTTGTGGTGATAGTAATTATGTCGCTTATCACGCTCGTGTTCCTCAATCGACAAAATAAATTCGATTCTTCAACCATTATGCGCTCGCTCGCGTACTCGATAGCGCTGTCGGTGCGCCAAGCACAGGTGTATGGCATTTCAGTTCGCCCAACGACGTCGAGTACGGGAAAGTTTTCATCAGCACACGGTTTGTACTTTTTGCGAACGACGCCGTCGTCCTATGTGCTCTTTTCCGACCAAGACCGAGACAACAAATATACTATTGGGATTGATGGAGTAGACCAGACTTTTACCTTAAACGGCGGATACGCAATAACTGAGTTTTGCGCGGTGAGTTCAAGTGGTAGGCGGTGTAGTACTGGAGCAGATGATTCAGCTGGGGCGCCGGGTTCTATTTCGTCACTTTCGATAATTTTTGTGCGACCAAACCCTGACGCGCAAATTTACGCCTATGATGGGAGCGGTACTCAGATATTATTTGGCGGCTCACCGGAGGTCTACTCTAGCGCCTATGTACAAATTTCTTCACTCAACAATACCGATAAGCGCTTTATAGCAATTACCAATACCGGCCAAGTGTCCGTCTGCCCACTTAATGCTACGCTCGGTAGTTCCGGATGCTGATATGAAACGAAAAAACTCCCGCGGATTTACTTTAATTGAAATGCTCGTCTCGGTTGCACTCTTTAGTGTGGTCATGGTGGTAGCGCTCGGCGCGCTTCTTTCCATGTCGGTTGCTATACGACGCGCCGAAGCTATTAACTCGGCAGTAAACAATCTCTCTTCGGCTCTGGACAGTATGTCGCGCTCGGTGCGTACCGGCACCACGTTCCACTGCGGCTCCGGCGGCGTACAAACGAATGCACAAGACTGCCCTTCGCCAAATCCGGATTCCTACTTTTCTTATACGGCTTATGACACCTCGCAAGTAACCTACTGTTTGTCAGATCCTGCGGCCGCTACGCCCTCGTGTTATAGCGGCTCACCCAACACCACGTGCCCATCGGGGAAGTCCTGTACTATTTTGCGCTCTATAAATGGCGCAACATTTACGACATTGACCGCTCCTGAGGTAAATATAAAATTCCTTGGCTTTTATGTTGAAGGCTCTGCGCTCGGCGACAATAAGCAGCCAAAAGCGACAGTTATTATTTCAGGTACGGTCCCTATTACTTCGGGACAAACGTCTACGTTTAATATTCAAACGGCCATAACGCAACGTGTATATGATCAGTAAACGCATTAAAAAAATGTTCAGCCAGCCAGCCAATAGGCAGGGTTTTACCCTTATTGAGACGCTCTTAGCCATTTTGGTGTTAACTGTTTCCATAGCCGGCCCACTTACCATAGCCTCACGCGGTCTCAACGCAGCGCTTATGGCTAAAAATAAAACCGTTGCCTTTTATCTTGCGCAAGACGCTATTGAGTTTGTTCGGTACCAGCGCGACACCAATCGACTCAATAATGTGCCATGGCTCTCGGGGCTCGAACCATGCACGAGTGCCGACGGCGCTACGGCCTGCACTATACTTTCAATTTCAGACACTGTGACCGGATGTAACGGGACGTGTCCTATAATGACTTTCGACTCCAGTACTAATGTGTTTTCGTATGCGGCTACAGGCGGCACAGTGACGCCTACTATATTTACCCGTTCGGTATATATAAAAACGCCCGTGTGTAATGGGCTCGGCGCAAATTGTAATCCGACCGACCTTGAGGCACAGGTAATCTCCGTCATAACGTGGACGGATGTCGGCAAATTGTCGCACACCATCAAGGTGCAGGAGAATCTTCTTAACTGGCAATAATTTCGAAGGGAAAAAATAGCTTATGCAAAAAACTCAACACACTGCCGCACGAGGATTTACCATGTTTTTTGCCGTGCTGGTCTCGAGTCTGGCTTTGGCTATTGGGCTTGCTATGTATGACCTTGTCGTGCGTGAGTTGCAGCTCTCATCCACGACGGAACAGTCACAGTACGCTATTTATGCAGCAGACACCGCGATAGAGTGCGCGCTCTATTGGGACTTCCACTACAACACCATAAATAGTATTTTTGCTACTTCCTCAGGCGACTCCGCGGCGGCACTTGCTACCGGTGCTATATGCGAAGGTGCAGATTTAACCACAGGACGCCAGCTTACAACGACGCCAACGTCCGGGATAACTACGACGACACTGCAAATAGGCCCCTACTACGCGATACTGAGCGTCGTGAAATCCCAAAATATTTCAACTGGTGCCATAAATACGATTATCTATTCGCGTGGCTTCAACACAAATAGCACTACTTCTCCCAACGCGGTAGAGCGCGAATTGCAGGTGAGCTACTAAGTCTGACTTTTAAAGGAAGTTAAAACGGCTATACTACGATGGTATGGCAGCTGACAAAGCGACCCGTGAGCGCTATGAAAAACTCAAACAAACAGTCAACTACCACCGCCATTTGTATTACGCAAAAGAGCAGCCTGAAATTGCAGACTCCGCATATGACGAGCTAGAGCAAGAACTAGTTCGAATTGAAGAGGCACATCCCGAGCTTATAACCCCTGACTCGCCAACACAGCGCGTCGGCGGTACTCTTGCCTCATCCTTCAAGAAAGTTCGTCACGATATTTCTCAGTGGTCGTTTAACGATGCTTTTACCGAGGAAGACATGCGTGCATTCGACGTTCGCGTAAAGCGTATGCTCAAAACCGAAGCTGTTCAATACACCTGCGAGCTTAAAATAGACGGGCTCAAGGTTGTGCTCACATACGAAAAGGGCAGTCTAAAAACAGCGGCGACGCGCGGCGACGGAGTTGTAGGTGAAGATGTGACACATAACGTGCGCACGATCCACTCCGTACCGCTCGTGTTAGAACATGCCGTCAATGTAATAGTCGAGGGGGAGATATGGATGAGTGAGAAAGCCTTGGCCAGAACGAACGAAGAGAAAAAAAAGAAGGGTGAACCACTGTTCGCAAACCCACGCAATGCCGCCGCCGGGTCAATTCGCCAGCTCGATCCAAAAGTTGCTGCGGCACGCGGACTCGATACTTTTATATATGACGTCGCAAAAACCTCAGAGAAGTTGCCGGAAACGCAAAGTGCGGAGCTCGACTATCTAGTGAAGCTCGGTTTCAAAGTGAATCCTCATTTCAAACTACTCGACACAATGGATGGTGTTATCGGTTACTGGAAGGAATGGCAAACAAAAAATAAATCACAAGGCTACTGGATAGACGGCGTGGTGGTGAAGGTAAATGATAGACAGCAGCAGGAGTTGCTCGGTTACACCGGCAAAGCGCCCCGGTTCGCTATCGCCTTCAAATTTCCGGCCGAGCAAGTAACGACGGTCGTTCAAGACATCGTGCTCCAGGTAGGACGAACTGGGGTGTTGACGCCAGTAGCACATCTGCGCCCCGTGCTGGTGGCCGGCTCGATCGTTTCGCGCGCCACGCTTCACAACGAAGACGAAATAAAGCGCCTCGACGTGCGTATCGGCGACACTGTTATCCTCCAAAAAGCGGGCGATGTTATCCCGGATATAGTAAGCGTGCTCGTAGACCTTCGAACCGGCAAAGAAAAAAAATATAAGTGGCCGGCCACTGTAGCCGACTGCGGAGGCGACGGCTCGATTGAGCGTATTCCCGGTCAAGCTGCGTGGCGCTGTGTTTCGAAGGATTCATTTGCCCAACTGCGTAGGAAGTTTCGCCACTTCGCAAGCAAGAGCGCGCTTACTATAGAAGGTCTTGGACCTTCGACGGTTGACGCGCTTTTAGAGGCGAAGCTCGTCCTGCACTTCGACGACTTCTTTACGCTTACAGAAGGTGATGTACTAACGCTCGAAGGCTTTGCGCCCATTTCAGCAAAAAAATTAATTGTATCGATTAAAAAAGTAGCTTTGGGCGTGCCGCTACCCAGGCTAATTACCGGCCTCTCTATCCCACAGGTTGGCGAAGAGACCGCGATACTACTTGCAAGGCAGTTCGAGACAATAGACGAAGTTTCGAAAGCAAAGGAAAATGACTTCATTGCTATAAACGGTATTGGTGATGTGGTCGCTCGCGAAATTGCAAAGTGGTTTATGCTCACTGAAAACAAAGAGCTCATTGTGCGCCTTAAAAAAGTACTACAGATTACAAACGACGAGTATAAAAAAGCTGAAAGTGGCGACCTGCCGCTGCAAGGTAAAACGTTCGTGCTCACTGGCACCATGGAAAGCATGTCGCGCGACGAAGCAAAAGAAAAACTGCGTGCGCTCGGTGCCGACGTCTCCTCTTCAGTCTCCAAAAAAACCTTTGCAGTAGTCGCCGGCGCCGAAGCCGGCTCTAAACTCGACAAAGCCGAAGAGCTCGGAGTAACCGTTATGGACGAAAAAGATTTCTTGAAGCTCTTACAAGAGTCTGCTCGCTAGTGTATATTGCTTTTATGATATCGAAAGAGGATATAGAGGCGTTAGCGAAGCTTGCAAGGTTGCAGTTGAGTGACGTCGAAGTGGCGTCACTTCAAACGGACGTGTCCAGCATTTTGGAATATGTCGGGCAGGTTACCGCTGTTACGGGTGACTCGACCGGTCCCATGGCTCCCATACATCACAACATCATGCGAGAAGATGCTCCTCGTCTGTCTAATGACCAACTCAAGGCGAAGGAGGAATCTATTCGTGCGCAATTTCCAAAACGCGAAGGAGACTACAACGTCGTGCGCAAGATAATACAGAAGGACGAATAGGTATACGACCTACCAGCCGGAAGGTATATTGCAGTAACAAATATGGAAAAACATTTACACCAATTAACAATCGTAGAAGCAGCGAAAATGCTCGCAGCTAATGAAATTACCTCGGTTGAATTAACCCGTGCTTGTTTGGCTGAAATTGAAAAGCGAAACCCCTCGCTTAATGCGTACCTCGAAGTTTTTACCGATGCAGAAGCGCAGGCTGCGGCGGCTGATGCCAGGCGTGCAAAAGGGGAGACTGGACAATTGCTCGGTATC